>NZ_RAWL01000359.1:0-9037 GCF_003668885.1 Corallococcus sp. AB049A
GGCTGGGGGGTGGTGTACTCGCTGCTGGACGCGATGCTGCCGGTGGATGGCCGGGGGCGCTGGGAGTTCCAGGCCGCGGTGGGGATGCTCTTCGGCATCTTCGTGTGGATGGTGGACTTCCAGCTGCTGGCGCGCGGCTACTTCCCCTGGTTCCTGAGCGTGCCGCAGTTCCTCCAGATTGTGTGGCACGCGGTGTTCCTGGGGCTGCCCATGGCCCTGCTCTTCACGGCCGCCGAGCGCCGGCGCGCACCCCTCCCGGAGCCCACCCCCTGAGTGGGATGCGGGGTGGGAAAAAACGCCAGAGGTAAGGTGACATGACCCGACCTTCAGGGTTATGCAGCGCCCGGTGCCATGGAGGCGCTTTCCACCCGGGACGGGCAAGGGCATGGACACGGAACTGGCGGGAATCCTTGGCGCGGCGGCGCGGAACGTGCGGGTGAAGCTGGGTCTGACGCAGGCGGACGTGGCGGACCGGATTGGCATGGCGTCGGAGGTGTATGGCCGGCTGGAGCGGGGCCACATGCTGCCCAGCGTCCAGAACCTGCGCCGGCTGTGCGTCGTGCTGAACATCCCGCCGCACGACCTCTTGGGGTTGGGCGAGGAGTTCGCGGCGCCGCCGCCGAAGGAGAAGCCCCGGGCGCGGACGGAGGAGGACGTGCCGGAGATGCGGCGGCTGATGCGCAACCTGCGGCGGCTGACGCCGGTGCAGCTGAAGCTGATGAACCTGGTGGCGTCCGCGATGCAGCAGCAGAAGAAGAAGCCCTGAGGGGGCGCGGCGTTAGACTGGGACCACCATGGTTGAAGAGCTGGTGAGGAGGCTGGGCCTCCAGCCCCATCCGGAGGGTGGCTACTACCGGGAGACGTACCGGGCGGCGTTCCAGGTGCAGACGCTCCGGGGACGGAGGTCCGCGGGGACGGCCATCTACTACCTGCTGCAGAAAGGCGAGTTCTCCGCCTGGCACCGGGTGGTGGGCGCGGACGAGCTGTGGCTGTTCCACGACGGGGAGCCGCTGGCGTTGCACCTGGTGCACGAGGACGGCCGGCTGGAGACCCAGGTGCTGGGCCGGGACGTGACGCAGGGCCATCAGCCGCAGGTGTTGGTGCCGGCGGGGGTATGGCAGGCGGCGGAGCCGCTGGGGGCGTACACGCTGGTGGGCTGCACGGTGTCGCCGGGCTTCGAGTTCGCGGACTTCGAGCTGCCGGAGGCGGACGCGATGGTGGCCCGCCACCCGGCGCACGAGGCGCTGCTCCGGAGGTTCGCGAAGCCCGGCCCGCGCTGAGTCAGGTGCCCCAGGGGCGAAGCGGGGTGAGCAACCCCGCCGCCTGGAGGCGCGCCTGGACGTCCGCGGCGAGGGCGACGTGAGCGGGATTGGCGACGCTGAACTTCTCCTGCGTGAGGGTGATGAGCGTGCCCCGGTCCGGGATGCGCTCCACCTGCACAGGGGAGGGCAGCGGGGGCACGGGCCCGCGGAAGTCGGCGAGGTAGGTGACCCAGCCGACGTAGGTATCGGAATAGGGCTCTGCCACGAGGTCCCGGTGCTGTTCCGAGGCCGCCAGGGCGAGCTCGGGTTGCCATGCGAGCGCCATGGCACGCACCACGCGGGTCATGACGGGCGCGGTCAGCACCCGCTCCGCGACCGGACCTCGGGCCGGCGGTTCCAGGAGACAAACCGAGTTCACATGGAGGGAGGAGCCCCCGCAGAAGCCGTTGACCGCGGAGGTCTCATCCTCGTTCTCGCCCGCCCAGAGCCAGAAGCTCGAACTGTCGAGAGACCGATTGCGCTTCCGGCCGAGGAGCTTCGTGAGTGTCAGTACATCCGCCTGGACCTGAAGCTTTCGAGCCGCTTCGTACGAGTCCGCCGTTTCATGCCAGCGGTTCCATGAAGGCTCGAGCGGGCCGAGTTCCCGGAGGAAGGCGTCCAGTTGCCGGGCGCAGTCCTCTACCGGTTCAAGGCGGGCCAGCCAGTAGCAACCCGCGTAGTACGTCTCGGTCATGGCTCGGACTCCTTAGGGAGCGGGAGGACGTGGAGGGATGTAGACGACTTCAATCTTGAAACGGAGGCGCTTGAAGGCTTCGCGGAGGAAATCCGCGAACGGTTTCTCCGCCACGATCCACCGGACGCGTGTTCCTTCCGCAAGGTTCAATTGGCGCTGAGCCTGATCTCGCAGTCCATTAAACCCACTGAAGAACTTCTTCATCTGGGAGTCATTCTCAAGGAACTTCGCGTAGCCCGGGCCCTTGGCCTCCAGCAGCACGTTCTCCACCGGGTCGTAGCCGTCGAAGTCGACCTCGTCGTCTCCACTCTTGAGCCGGTACGCGGAGCCCTTCGGCGTTCCGGTCACCTGGGCCTGATAGTCGCGGGCTCGGTCGGACATCGACTCGTTGACCTGGACCCACTTGCCCGGGCCTCCCGTGTTGCTGCTCGGAGGCGGTGGCCCCACGACGGCCATGGTCACCGCCGTGGACGCGAGCGTGACCTCCACCACTCCGCCCACCACCCCTACCGCGCTCACGTCCAGCACCTGCACCGGGCCCAGACTCACCGCACCCGGGAAGCGCGGCATGGCCGCGAGCGCGGAGGACAACCCCATCGTCACGCCGTGACTCACCGCCACTGTGACCGCGAGCACGAAGACGCGTGCCACCTCCGGCCCCAGGGTCCGCGCGAAGACCTCCGCTGCTTCCTCCAGCTCCTGGAACGTCGTCGCCCGGTCCGTGGCGTCCTTCAGCGCGGCACACGCCCGCACCACCGCGAGGAACGACTGGACCCCCACGTACGCCAGGAACACAGCCGCAATCACCGCCGCGGCCTTGGTGAACAGCGGCTCCGGTGCCGCCGCCAGCACCACCCAGGACGCAATCGCTCCCGAGACCACGGACACGAAGAACGCCGGGTCCAACGTGTCCTGCAGCGCGGCCCCGATGCTCGCGCGCAGGGGCTCCAGCGACATGCCCACCGCGAGCGTCAGCCGGTCCAGCTCACCAAAACCCGCGCCGTCCTCCAGCAACGACAGACAGTCCCCTGGAGCCTCATGCGCCCGGCACCACCGTCCGTACCGGTCCCGCAGCATGAACCCGAGGCTCCGGTCCAGCTCCGCTCCCTGCTTCGCGACCGCATGCACCACCCTCGGTGCCCGCACCCTCAGCGGCACCTCCAGCACCAGCCGCGTCAGCGCCTCCTCGAACTCCCGAGCACTGACGGGCGCGTACGTCCGGGTCCCCTGCTCCGCGCGCAGCCGCACCGTGGGGCCGCTGGCGCAGCCCGTGAGCAGCACGAACAACAACATCCACACGCCAGCCCTGTGCGCATCCATGCGGCCAATGACACCCCGGAAAGACAACGGGGCGGAAGGCCCGTGATGGACCTCCCGCCCCGAAGGGGCACCGCCGTCAATGACAGACGGCTAGTGGTTCTTCACCGTGAAGCTGAAACTCTGGATGACGAAGTTGTCCACCGCGTCCGTCATCCACACGTCCACCGTGTGCGTGCCATCCAGCAGCTCGCGCGTGTCCAGCTCCGCGGTCCAGTTGCCGTTCGACTGGAGCGTGCCAGCGCGGATGCCCGACCCGTCCCGAGTGAAGGCCACGTTCTTGATGCCGCTCAGCGCATCCGTCACCCGCGCCGTCAGCGTCACCACGCCGGCCGCCGTGCTGCCCAGCAGGTTCTGCGCATTCGGCTGCAGCGTCACGCCGGAGTACACCGCGCGGGAGTCCTGCGCGCCCGTGGCGGTCCACGTGTCCGTCGCGATGCTCCACGGCAGGCTGAACACGCCGTCGCCGTCCGCGTCGTCATCCGCGCCAATCGCCACCCCCGCCACGAAGAAGGTCACCACGCCCCGCAGCGGCCCCGTCACCACCGCGTTGGTGGACGCGTTGCGCACCCGCGCGGACAGCAGCATCGCCTGGCCAATGGTCACGCTCGCGTTCGCGGCCGGCGTGAGGATGGCCGTCGTCGTCGCCACGCCCGTCACCGGAGGAGGCGGCGGCGTATACGTCTTGGCGCGAGCGGACGCGGACACGCCCGGCGCGCCACCGGAGGACGCCGTCACCGTGACCTCCGACAGCAGCGAGGGCAGCAGGTTCGCCGGCGCGCGCACCGTCAGCGTCACCGTGGACTCCTGGCCGGCGGCCAGGAACACCGTGGGCCGGCTCAGCGTGGCTGGCCAGCCCGGCAGGCCGCCCGGCTCGTCTTCTCATTGGGGTACAGGCTGCCCTCGTGCAGCCAGTTGCCCGCGGGCCGCTGGTCCGTCTGGATGCGCGCGCCCAGGAGGTCCAGGTTGCCCTGGATGGTGCGGCCGTTCGAGGTGGCCTGCGCCATGTTGTAGCCATTGGCCTTCTGCGTGGACTCCGTGTTGGTGGCGGCGGACGCCGGCAGGCTGAAGGCAGACAGCAACAACGCCGCGAACACGACGAGTCGCGCCGCCCAACGGGGCGGCGTACGGGATACGGCTGATGACATGAGGGAACGTCCCGGCGCCCCCCCCTACTGACCCCGGGTGCGCTTCCACAACTCGCGCAGCAGGATCACCCCGAACTGTGAGTCATTGAGAATGTACCGGCGCCACAGGCGCTTGGGCTCGTGGGTGAGGCGGTAGAGCCACTCGAAGCCGGCCTTGGCGATCCACTCCGGCGCGCGCCTGGCGGTGCCAGCGATGAAGTCGAACCCCGCGCCAATGCCAATGGACACCGTGGGCCCCAGCTTCTGGGCCACCTGGGAAATCCACACCTCCTGCTTGGGGCTGCCCAGCGCGACGAAGAGCAGGTGCGGGTCCTTCTCCCGGATGCGCGCGACAATGGGGTCGTTCTGCGCGTCGCCCGCGTCCAGGTTCACCATGGGCGAGTCCCAGCCCACCACTTCGATGCCGGGGTACTGCGCCTGGAACTGCCTGCCCACCTTCTCCGCGACGCCCGGGCCCGCGCCCAACAGGAAGATGCGCCACTTGCGCTCGGCGCCCAGCTTCACCAGCGGGAGGATGAGGTCCGAGCCCGCGATGCGCTCCGGCAGGGACACGTCCAGCATGCGCGACGCCCAGACGATGGGCATCCCGTCCACCACGCTGATGGTGGCCTTCGAGTACGCGTCGCGGAAGCGCGTGTTCGTCTCCGCCAGCACGACGTGGTCCACGTTGGCGGTGAAGACGTAGCCACCCTGGTGCGCGTCCACCAGCTCGCCAATGGCGGTGATGGCCTCCGGGAAGGTGAGCTGGTCGATGGTGAGCTGCCCGATGTTCAGGCGCGGGCGGGAGGAGGCGGGGGCGTGTGCGGTGGTCAAGGCGTCGTCTTCACTTCACCGTGAGGTCCAGCACGGTGATGGAGTAGGGGGGAAGGCGCTGCGACAGGGTCTGCTCGGCCTGCTTGCCGGTGGCCTGTTCGGTGAAACCGCCCGGCGCGCCCGAGTACCCCATGACGCGCACGGTGTTGAGCGAGCCGCAGCCCTTGAACTCCACCTGGGCTTGAGCGGCCTGCTCGGGGTCGAAGTTGAGCAAGACGGCCGTGAGCTTCTTGCCGGAGGCGTCCCGCGACGCGAAGAGGCTGGTGCCCTCCGGCGCGGTGGTGGACAGGCCGTTGTCCTGGAAGCGGCCGCCCTTGCCGTCGAAGTCGCGGTACGCGCGGAACGCCCAGAACGTGGGGCTGTTCTCCGCGGGGTACTGCCAGAAGAACGCGGACGTGAGCCCCTGCTGCCCGAAGCGGCCCAGGGCCTCCGCCTGCGCCAGGCCGCCGCTCATGTGCTTCATGGCGCCGAAGTTGTATTCGCCAATGGAGATGCCCCGGCCGGGGTAGTTCTCCGCGATCCACTGCTTCACGCGGGGAATCAGCTGGATGGGCTGGCCAATCCAGGACTCGTCCTTGTACGTGGGGTCCCACAGCGCGCGCGTGGAGCGGATCCGCCGCGCGTTGGTGTCCGGGTCGGTGGCGCCCTCCAGGCCCAGGCCCACGTTGGTCTGCGGGTAGAAGTGCACGTCCACCACGTCCAGCAGGCGCACGCCGGTCTTCTTCTCGTGGTCGCGCAGCTCGCGCAGGTACCAGGCCAGCAGCGGCACGTCGCCGTGCGCGCGGCGGTCCGTGTACGGCGGGCGGCCGGGCGCGAAGTCCGCGGCGGACCAGAAGTAGTTCGTCCAGCCCCACTCGGCGGGGCCGGCGATGACGGCGTCCGGATCCGCCTTCCGCACCACGGTGCCGTAGTCGATGGTGCGCTTGAGCAGCTCGTCGTAGGTGAGCGGTTCGGGGTGCACGTCCCGGTGCGTGGAGCTCCAGAGGGCGGGCTCGTTGTCCAGGATGTACATGTTCACGCCGCGGGCACCACCACGCTTCGCGTCCTGGGACTTGAGCGACTTCACCCACTCGCCAATGAACTCCGGCGGGGCCTGCACGCTGGTCGTCGTGGGCGCGGCGGGGACCAGGGGTGTGCCGTCGCGGCGCACGCCGTTGCCGCCCGCGGGCTCCGTGTCGTCCTGGGCCTGCTGCGGGCCGAACTCCGACACCGGGAAGCCCACGGAGGACGTGTCCTTGGCCACCCAGCCAATCAGCGGCAGCGTGAGCGCGGACTGCACGTTGTGCTTCTGGTTGGACTCCAGGAAGTCATCCGCGCCGAAGCCCAGCTGCACGTTGCGGAAGTACCAGTCGTTGCCGGTGTTCCACGCGCGGCCCAGCTTCCAGTTGTAGCGGGACGTGGGGTTGCCGCCCCAGCGGCGGATGGTGGCGCCCAGCTTCCACTGGTGCGTGTCCGTGGTCTCCTTGTTGCCGTCCAGCGCGATGCCGTAGATGAGCGGGCTGATGGGCTTGGAGGGCGCGGTGCAGTCGATGATCATCTTCGACTCGCGGCCGTCGCCCCGGCCCATGCGCCCGCCGCCGGCCGCGCGCGCGGCGGCCACGTCCGGGGACAGCGGCACCAGGGCCACCTTGTCGAAGAGCACCCAGTCCCGGGCCACCTCCTTCGACGCGCGGAACACCAGCCGGTCGAAGGGCTCACCGCGCGGGTTGAGGACCTCCATGGGCACGACGACCTCCGCCCACTCGCGGTCCTTCTTGACGATGAACTCCGGGCTGATCCGCACGTGCGGGAACGTCGCGGCGCCGGGCGCGTCCAGGCGCACGTCCAGGAACTCGCCGTAGGACTCCGGGGCGGTGAAGCGGAAGGTCAGCGCGCCGTACGCGCCCTGGAGCTTGGGCCGGTAGAGGATCCACCCGCCGTAGTTGAACATCCGCAGGCGCGCGGGCGCGCCCCTGGGCAGCTCACGCGGGGCCCAGCCGATGTCCTTCCAGCCGGCCTGGATGCCCCCGTCGTAGACGGCCACCGAGTCCGTGGCGGCGGGCTGCGCGGCGGGCGGAGTCTCTTTCGTAGCGCCCTGCTGGGCCATCGCCACGCCGGCTCCGCCGCCCAGCACCGCGCAGGTGAGGATGACGGTCCGCTTCCACCGCGCGTGCTTCGCCCTGTCTGCCATGACCTTCCTCAACGCATCCCCCGGAACGAACCGGCACAGCGGATCAACGAACGGCGACGGCTACAGCGGGACCTCGTCCTGGTCCTTGCGCGGGAAGATGCGCGCGGGGATGCCCACCGCCACGCTGTCCGGCGGCACGTCCTGGAGCACCACGGCATTCGCGCCAATGCGAGACCGGGCGCCAATGCGCACGGGCCCCAGGATGCGGGCGCCCGCGCCAATCCAGACGTCGTCCTCGATGGTGGGGTAGCCGTTGTCCTTGGCGGTGCCCACGGTGTTGTTGCCGTAGAAGCGCACGCGGTCGCCAATGCGCGCGTCGCCGCCAATGACGACGCCCAGGCTGTGCACGAAGTACACGCCCTTGCCCAGCGTGACGTCCTTGCCAATCTCGATGCCCATCACCGCCGTCTGGGCCACGCGCAGCACGTGGTTCACCAGCGGGATGTGGAAGGCCAGCGCCGCCTCGCGCGCGCGGTTGAGCGCGGTGATGCGGTACGAGTCACTGGTCAGCACCACCTTGGCGATGGACTTCGCGTCCGTCGTCCCGGTGGCCGCCTTGGCCATCTCCAGCGCGTCCGAGATGAGGGCTCCGAACATGGCTTTCATCCTTGGGGCTCTCCCCGGCCCTGCAGGTAGCGAGCGAAGCCCCGGGCCACGCCCATCCAGCCGCCGGCCTCCGTGCGGGCGCCGCGCAGGTACTCCATGCCGTACGCCACGGACGTGCCCGCGAACGCGGCGCCGGTGAGCCCCAGCTTGTCCGCGACGCTGGAGGCCTTCACCACGGCCTCCGTCAGCTTGCGCGACGCCTCCGGCGCCACCACCGCGGAGGCGAGCAGCGGGCGCGACAGCAGGTTCGTCTCGAAGAAGAGGCGCCAGGGGTTCACGCCCTTCACGTCCGGGTGCTTCACGGAGACGTGGGTGTCGAACATGCCGTAGCGGTGGGCGCGGCGGATCCACTTCTCGAAGCTGACGTGGTCGCTGCCGTGCAGCACGTACGCGTCCGGCGCGAAGAGGAACGCGCAGCCGGCCTTCTCCAGGCGCACGCCCAGCTCCACGTCCTCGGACTGGCCCAGCGTCTTGTCGAAGCCGCCCACGCCCACGTAGTCCGCGCGGGGGAAGGACACGTTGCCCGTGTACAGGTGGTTGCCGCGCGCCTTCGCGCCGGGGGTGGACAGCTCCTCGGCCATGCGGTTGTTCAAGTACGCGTACCAGCGCTCGAACAGCGGCATCTCCCCGATTTCGGGATCCGGCCGGATGCGGCCCAGCACCACGTTGCGCGAGCCCGGCGGGTGGTGGCCCAGGTGGCGCGCGAGGAAGTCGGACGCCACCTGCATGTCGTCATCCGTGACGAGCACCGTGGCGCCCCGGGCGGCCAGCACGCCCCGGTGCCGCGCGGCGGCGGCGCCCGCGTTCTCCTGCACCTCCACGCGCAGGGTGTAGGGCAGCTTCAGCGCGGAGAGCGGGCCCTTCACGTCGGTGGCGGAGCCGTCGTCCACCACCACGACCTCGAACTGCTCGGGCGGCAGCGTCTGGCCGGCCAGCTGCTGGAGCAGGCGGGTGATGAGGGGCAGCCGGTTGTACGTGGCGATGACGA
>NZ_RAWL01000035.1:0-35575 GCF_003668885.1 Corallococcus sp. AB049A
CGACCGTCGGTTCCGGCGGCGGCGGCGGCGGCGGCGGCGGCGGAGGCGCGGGCGGATGCGGATCCACCTCCCGCACCGCCACGCAGGACGACAGCGGCCGGGGGCTGACCGAGGGCGGCACCTCCGCCGCGGGCAGCGCTGGTGCCTGGGCGACAATTCCCGAGCGCACCAGGAACGCGCCCACCAGCCGCGAACGCTCACGATTGGACGCAAGGCCCTCGAACGGGAAGCCCAGCACGAGCACCTGGCCCGCGGGCGCCGTGCCCGAGGAGAGCACGCCCGCGGAGAGCGACGTGCCGGTGTAGCGCAGCACGTCCGCGCCGCCGCCCGTGGGCGCCAGCACGTCCGTCACCCCCACCGGGTAGGCGCCGGGCGTCGTCCCATCCGCCAGCGCCGTGGCCGGCAGGTCCGAAAGGAGCCCGCCCGCCGAGCCTTCCACCCTGGCCGCAGGAGCCCCCGCCACGAGGGACGCCCGGAGGATGTCCGCGAGGAACAGCTTGTCGTCCGCGGTCCCGCCCGCGAGCGCGGACACCGTGCGTCCACCCGACAGCATCAGGTGCCCGCCGCCGGTGACGAACGCGCGCAGGGCGTCCTGCTCCGTGCGCGTCAGGCCCGCGCCCCCCACGCCTCCGCGCCCGGTGGACCAGTCCACCAGCCGGTAGCCCGTGGGCGACACCAGCCCGGCCGCCACCGCGTTGCCCGTCGCGCTGTCGAAGGCCACCGCCGACTGCGCGAACGCCGCGCCGTGCTGGCGCAGGTAGCTGCCGTCGTTCGTCGCCTCCAGGTAGACGCGCAGCGGGGCCTCCAGGTCGTACGGCGTCTCCAACTCCTCGCCGCACGCGACCGAGGCGTCCAGCCGCTCGTACGCGTTGACCAGCAGCACCGGCGCCGCGTCCCCTACCCGCACGCCCACCGTGGCGGACGGGAAGGACTCGCCGCCCGCGTTCACCGCCGCCACGCGGAAGTAGCGCAGCGTGCCGGGTGACAGCGTGACGGTGGCCGTCGTGCCCTGGACGTCCGAGCCCTCGTCCCAGCCGAAGCCGTCCGCGCTCTGGTAGAGCCGGTAGCCCGTGGGCGCGTCGCGGCCCTCCTCCGACGCGACCTGCGGCGGCGCCGTCCACTTCACCTCCACCGCGCCCGGCGTCGCGTTGCGCGCCACCACCGCACCCGGCGTCTCCGGCGGCAGGTTCACCGCCTGACCGTCGCGGGTCGCGAAGTACTTGATCAACCCCTGCACGATGGCGCGCGCGGCCACGTGGCGGAAGCGGGCCTCCTTGAGGGCCCCCGCGTCCGTCGTGTTGTCGTGGTACGCCATCTCCAGGAGCACGCTGGGCATCTCCGGGTTGTGCGTGGGGCTCACCTCGCCCAGGTTCGCCGAGCGCAGGCTGCGCACCCGCCAGTTCGGATCCACCTCGCGCTTGAGGTCCACGTCAATCTGCGACAACAGCGCGCGCCCCAGCACGTCGCTGTCCTTCACGCCGGTGAAGTTGAGCGTGCCGTCCACCGGGTTCGGTCCGTAGACGTAGGCCTCTGTCCCCCGGATGGTGCCGGACGTGCCCGCGTTGGTGTGCCACGCGACGTAGACGGCGTCCTCGCCCTCTTCGTGCAGCCACGCGGCGAAGCGCGGCCGGGAGTTCACGTCCGCGTTGCGCTCGTTGGAAAGGGCATTCGCTCCCGTGGGCGCGTAGACGCTGAACGGCGCGCCGCTGTACTGCACGTGGTAGCGCCCGCTCTCCTCGAAGCGCGGACGCAACAGCGGCCCCTGCGCCGCGTCGCCCATGAGGCCCCGGCCACCGCCCAGCCGCACCGCGTCCACGGACAGCGTCGCGCCCGCGCCCTGCGCCGAGTCGTTCTCCAGCACCACCGCGCCCGACTCCGGGTGCGCTCCGGCCTTGAAGTAGAAGCGCCCCAGGAGCACCCACGTCCCACCGTGGCGCTGCTGATTCACCCGGAAGTGGCTCTCGCCTCCCGCGTGCTTCACCACGTAGTGCGCGTCCGTCGCGCGCGTGGCGCCGGAGCCGTAGGAGACGTAGACGTTGTAGGCCGCGTCCGCCGGCACGTCCGGCGTCCACGTCGCCCGAGCATTGGAGGACGCCGCCGTGTCCAGCGTGCGCGTGGTGCCCAGGGTGAAGGGCTCCACGTTGTTGGCCATGGGCACGGGCGGCGGGGCCCAGCCCTTCTGCGTGGAGGCGTGGAAGCGGCTGGAGTCCCCTGCTTCCGCGTAGCCCGTGCCGCCGTTGTCCACCGTGGCGATGAGCGGGTTCAGGTCCGACTCGCGCACGGTCACCACCGTGGCGCCCGCGGCCATCAGCAGGGGCTGCAGCTCCTGCGATACCACCTCCGCGGAGATGAAGTCCTCCACCACGCCCCAGGTGTTGGGCCGCTGCGTCGCCCAGCGCTTCAACGGCTCGCTGCGATAGAAGCCGTGGCCCGGGCTCAGGTAGATGACCTTGCCGGACAGCGCTCCCTCGCCCCGCCGCGTCTGCGGCACGCCCGCCGTCTTCACGTTGGACTTCACGGGGCGCGCCTCGCGGCGCACCACGGCGGGCGCATCCGGCGACAGGCGGCGCTGCTCATGGGCGCGGGGCGCCGGAGCTGGCAGGTATTGAACACCCGGTGGCTCCAGCCCCAGGCCGTCGCCTTCGAAGGCTTCAGGGGTGCCCTGCGCATGAGCGAGGACGGAGGTGCACAGCAGGGTCAGCGCCAGCGTGCGCGACCAGGACGGGGGGAACGTTCGCATCACGCGGCCGACCTTACCCCTTCACTCCCCCGCTTCAATCGGACCGGTGGGTGCTAGCCTGCCCACCCCTTCACCTTCCGATGACCGTTCCTGCACCTTCCCGTCCCCAGTTTCCCTCCCGCCGCAGCAACGGGCTGTTCGCCTCGTTCGGACATGCGTGGGCAGGGCTCATCCACACCGTGGCCTGGCAGCGCAACATGCGCATCCACCTCATCTCCGGCGTGCTGGTGGGGCTGGTGGGCAGCGGCATCCCGCTGGGGCTCGCGGAGAAGGTGACGCTCATCTTCTGCGTGCTGCTCATCTTCTTCGCGGAGATTCTGAACAGCGCGCTGGAGCAGCTGGTGGATCTGGCCGTGCAGCAGTTCGACGAGAAGGCCCGCCTCACCAAGGACGCGGCGGCCGCGGGCGTGCTCGTGCTCGCGGGCGGCACGGTCGTCATCTTCGCCGCCATCCTGATCAACTACTGGGAGACGGTGCGCACCAGCACGGACGCCATCTTCCGGCAGGTCGCGCTGGGGCTGCCGCTGGCCGGGTGCGCCACGGTGCTGGTGCTGCCCCAGCCCCGGCCCGCGGCCGTGGACATGCTCGCGTTCCTGCTGGCCCTGGGGCTGCTCGCGCTGACGGCGCCCACGTCCGCGAGCCTCGTCTTCACCGCGCTCACCGCCGCGCTGCTCGTCATCGCCGCCGCGGCGGCCCGCGAGCGCAGGCGCCATCCGCGGGACTGAACGACGAACCGAGGGGTGCTGCCGCCACCTCGCGGGTGGGGCGCCCGGAACCAGTCCGGAGCCCGCTCACCCGCGGAGGGTTGATGCGCTGGAGTCTAAGGCGCTACGCCCGCTGCTGAAAGCCTGCCCCGGAGTCCGGGGCCGGCGTCGACTGGGCGGCGGCGACGGCCTTGTCGCCTTCCCTCAGGTCGGTCGTCACCAGCTCCAGGAGCTCCGTGGCGATGCCAATGACCTGGTGCGGCGTGTAACCGCTTGCGCGCAGCTGGTTGAAGAACGTGCGCGCGAGGATGCGGGTGCCCTTTTGGTCGGTGCTCACGGGAATTGCCTCCGGAATCGGCGCGCCGTGTCGGGGCGCCGCATCTACTTGCGGGTCCGGTCTTCAACTGCCGTGCCAGCCGTTCTCTTCCGAACGGATTCTTCAGCAGTCCTCAGGGGTTGAGGCCCGGAAGCGGACGGCACGGAACGTGGAGTGTGCGAAGGGGGTTACGCACCCGGCCGTCCGCTCCGCCTGGAACGCGGTGGCGGGTGCATCACCGGGTTCGCACCCACCCCCCAGGCCATCTTGTCTTTTCAAGTGCTTGCATTCCCTCCGGGGGGTGGAGCACATACGCCCCCCCATCGAGGAGTCAGAACACAATGGCGTACCGGGTGAACAACATCGGGCTGTGGCTGGACGAGCCGGAGGAGCTGCTCGGCCAGCGCGCGGCGGAGAAGCTGGGGGTCACCCGGAGCGACCTCGCCTCCGTGCGGGTGGTGCGCTCGGTGCTGGATGCGCGCAAGAAGGGCAGCCCGCGCTACATCTACACGCTGGAGGTGGAGCTGGCCCCGGGCCGCAAGGCGCCGCGGCTGCCGCCGGACGTGAGCGAGGCCCCGCCCCCGCCGGATCTGCCGCCGCGCGTGAAGGAGCCGGAGAAGCTGCCGCTCATCATCGGCACCGGACCCGCGGGGTTGTTCTGCGCGCTGGGCCTGCTGGAGCGCGGCGTGCGCAGCATCCTGCTGGAGCGCGGCAAGGAGGTCGTCACGCGCCGCAAGGACGTGGCGAAGCTCATGCGCGACGGGTCGCTCGACCGCGAGAGCAACATGAACTTCGGCGAGGGCGGCGCGGGCGCGTACACGGACGGCAAGCTGTCCACGCGCATCAACCACCCCATGGTGCGCAAGGTGATTGAAGCCTTCGCGAAGTACGGCGCGCCGGACCACATCCTCATCGAGGGCAAGCCGCACATCGGCTCCGACCTGCTGCCGGGCGCGGTGGCGAAGCTGCGCGAGGAGCTCATCGCGGGCGGCTGCCAGGTGTACTTCGAGCAGCGCGTGGACGACCTGCTCTACCGCGACGGCCGCATCGCGGGCGTGAAGATGGCGGACGGGCGCACGCTGGAGAGCGACCGCGTCATCCTGGCGCCGGGCAACTCCGCGCGCGAGCTGTACGAGCGCTTCGCCGCCGACGGCCGCGTGAGCGTGGAGGCCAAGCCCTTCGCGCTGGGCTTCCGCGCGGAGCACCCGCAGGCGCTGATCAACGGCATCCAGTACGGCTCCGCGGCGAAGCACGCCAAGCTGCCGCCCGCGGACTACAAGCTGGCGGAGAACCTGGACGTGGACGGCGAGGTGCGCGGCGTCTACTCGTTCTGCATGTGCCCCGGCGGCATCGTGGTGCCCACGCCCACGGAAGAGGGGCTGCAGTGCACCAACGGCATGAGCAACTCGCGGCGCAACGCGAAGTACGCCAACGCGGGCATCGTCGTGTCGGTGTCCGTCGCGGACTTCGCGCGCGAGGGCTTCCACGGGCCGCTGGCGGGCCTGGAGTTCCAGCGGCACTGGGAGTCGGAGGCCTACAAGCTGGGCGGAGGCCGCTTCTACGCGCCCGCGCAGACCATCCCGGACTACCTGGCCGGCCGCGTGAAGAAGGATCCGGGTGACACCAGCTACCGCCCGGGCCTGGCGCACACGGACCTGAACCAGCTCTTCCCGGAGCGGCTGACCCAGTCCCTCAAGGCGGCGCTGCGCACGTTCGACCGGAAGATGAAGGGCTTCATCAGCGACGAGGGGAAGCTCATCGGCATCGAGAGCCGCACGTCCTCGCCGGTGCGCATCACCCGGGGTGACGACCTGCAGTCGGTGTCCATGCGCGGCCTGTACCCGGTGGGCGAGGGCTGCGGCTACGCGGGCGGGATTGTCTCCTCCGCCATTGATGGACTGCGCGCCGCTGAGCAGATTGCCACCGAGCTGGCTTGAGGTCCCCGCCCCCACCGGGCAGGGTTGGCCGGGAGGGAGGAGAGAGCCATGGCGTACCGCGTGCGCACCCCGGATGGTGAGCTGATGTTCCCCTCGCTGGGCGACATCGAGCGCGCCTACATGCAGGGGCTGGTGGACCCGGACGACGAGGTGCGCGAGGACGGCGCGGAGAAGTGGCGCAAGGCGTCCTCGCTGCCCGTCCTGGCCCGGGCGAGGAAGCCCCAGGCGGGGGAGACGTCCAAGCGCGCCCAGACGCTCACGGTGGTGGGCGCGGTGGCGGTGGGCGTGCTCGCGCTCGTGCTGCTCTTCACCGGCACGAACTGGAACGTCCGGATGATGGGCATCGCGCTGGCCCTGGTGGTCAGCGGGTTGCTCACCCGGGTGACCTTCAAGGCCTACAAGCGGCCGCCTCCCGTCTTCTAGCGCCGCTCCCTCCCCTGCCCTCCAGGGCAGCGGCACGGCCCTCGCCGCCAGCAGGCCCCCCAAGGCCCATGTTTGGTGGAGGGCACCCCGCGGGGTGCCTGCCATCGCGCTGGAGGAGGACCGCACCTTGCTCAGCACCTACCTGTCCCGAGAAGCCGCCCGCAAGCTTCGCCATGGCGCTCCCTGGCTGCGCCGCGAGGACATCGTCTCCATGGAGGGCGAGCCGCAGCCCGGCACGCCCATGCAGCTCAAGGACGAGGACGGACACGTCCTGGGGCTGGGAGACGTGGACCTGGAGGCGTCCTACGCCGTGCGCCGCCTGGGCCTGCCGGACGAATCCGTGGAGGGGCTCATCCCCCGCCACGTGCGCCACGCCTTCGAGCGGCGCGGCCGGCTGGTGGACGACCCGCGCTTCTGCCGCATCGTCAACGACGACGGGGACGGGCTGCCGGGTCTCATCGTGGACCGGTATGACCAACACTTCGTCGTCCAGACGCTCACCCGCTCCATGGACGCGCGGCAGGAGGAGATCACCCGCACGCTGGTCGAGGTGACGGGGGCGGGCTCAGTGCTGCTGCGCAACGACACACTCCGGCGCAAGGCATTGGGCCTGCCCGCGCAGCGTCCGCACGTGATGTACGGCACGCCGCCGCGCTGGTGCCGCCTGCTGGAGATGGGCGCGCGCTTCACCGTGGACCTCACCTACGGCCGGGGCACGGGCTACGCGTATGATCACCGCGAACTGCGCCGCTTCCTGGGCCGCACCGGCAACGGGGACCGGGTGCTGGACGTCGCCTGCAACGTGGGCGGCCTCTTCGTCCACGCGGGGCGCCATGGGGCGAAGCAGATCCTGGCCTTCGACGGCAACGCGGACGCGGCGGACCTGGCGCGGGAGAACGCGGAGGCCAACGGGCTGCTCGGCCGGGTGACGGTGGAACAGGGCGAGCCGCTGGCCGTGCTCCGGGCGCTCAAGGAGACCTTCGACCTGGTGCTGCTCGACACGCTGAGCGTGGCGTCCGAGGAGGACTTCATCGAACAGGTGCGGCTGGCCCTGCGGCGCACCCGCCATGGGGGACGGCTGCTCGTGGTCGGTTATCACCCACCGCTGGCGCTGGGCTCGTTCACGGAGTGCGTGGCCACGGCCTGCGAGCAGGAGGCGCGCATCGCATTCCGGCTGGTACGGATGGGGCTGCCGCCGGACCACCCGGCGCCGGTCGGCTCCCCGGGGGCCGAGTACCTGGAGGCGGTGGCGCTCGAGGTGAGCTAGAGCCGGTGCGGATTCGCCCTCGACGGGGCCTCCTCGGTGTTAGTGTCCGCGCCGCGATGACAACCGAAAACGAGTCCCAGGCCGCGACCTCTTCCACCCCGGAGGCTTCCGTCGAGACCGTCCGCAAGGTGTACGCGGCGGACCTGCGCGAGAAGGACCGGGTCCACACCGTCTTCCGCGTCACCAAGAAGGAGAAGGTGAACGCGCGCAGTGGCAAGGTGTTCCTGTCGCTGTCCCTGGCCGACAAGAGCGGCACGGTGGACGCGCGCGTGTTCGACAAGGTGGACGCGCTCGAGCCCGTCTTCCAGAACGGTGACTTCGTCCTGGTGCAGGGCAGCGTCATCGTCTTCCACGGCCGCACCCAGGTCGTCGTGGAGGCCGTGGAGCGGCTGGATCCGGAGCCGCTCGACCCCAAGGAGTTCGAGCCGCCCCCTGCCCCGCCCGCCGAGGCGAAGGCCCCCGAGGCCAAGCCTGAGGCCAAGAACGGTGAAGCCAAGGCCGAGGCCAAGGCCGGTGAAGCGAAGTCTGGCGAAGGCAAGCAGGCGGAAGCCAAGGCCGAGCGCCACGAGGGCGGCGGTGGCCCGCGCGCGGTGGGGCAGATCCGCGAGCTCATCACCGAGCGCGTCAACGACCCGTTCGTGAAGCAGCTGCTGCTGGCGTTCCTGGACGACGCGCAGGTGTCCGCGGCGCTGCCGGTGGCTCCGGCGGCCAAGGGCGTGCACCACGCGTGGCGCGGCGGTCTGGCCGAGCACGTCCTGTCGGTGATGCGCCTGACCCTGCGCGTGTCGGACCACTACCCCATGGCGGACCGCGACCTGCTCCTGGCCGGCGCGTTCCTGCACGACGTGATGAAGGCCGGCGACGCGTCCGACAAGGGCTTCGACACGTCCGACGAGGGCCGGCTGGTGGGCCACGCGGTGCTGGCCGCGCAGAAGATCCGCGAGAAGACCGTGGGCATCCCGGGCTTCCCGTCGCTGCTGGAGCAGCACCTGACGCACCTGGCGATCTCCCAGTCGGGCCCGTCCGGCGCTCCCGGCGCGAAGGTGCCGGTGACGCTGGAGGCGCAGATCGTCGACACGCTCAGCGCGCTCGACGCCCGCATCTCCGGCTGGGTGGAGGCCATGCAGCGCGATCCGAACGAGCGCTGGACGGATCACCTGCGCGCGTATGACCGGTCGCTCTGGAAGGGCTTCGTGCCCACCGGCCGCGGCCGGGCTCCGGTGGAGGGTGGCCGGCGCAAGCACCGCGAGGAGAAGCGCAAGGCGCGCGCCGACAAGGGCCCGTCCGCCCCGGCTGGCGAGGGTGCTTCCGCCCCCGCGTCCCAGGAGGCCCGTCCGGAGCGTCCGCCGCGGCCGCCCCGCGAGCCCCGCGCCGAGCGTCCGCCGCGCGAGGACCGTCCGCCTCGCGAGGACCGGGGTCCCCGCGAGGAGCGCCCCGCGCGTCCGCCGCGCGAGGACCGTCCGCCCCGCGACCCCAAGAGCCTGCCCGGCGAGCTGACCTTCAAGCCGTTCAGCGCGCTGGCGCCGGCCCCGAAGTCCGGTGGTGAGGGTGGTTCGGAGGGCTGAAGCCCATGGCGAAGCGGCTGGGAGAGCGGTTGATTGAGGCCGGCCTCGTGACACCCGGGGCCGTGGAGCAGGGTCTGGAGCACCAGAAGATCACCGGCCACAAGCTGGGGGACTGTCTGGTGGAGCTGGGCCTGCTCCAGGAGGCCGCGCTGCTGCGGCTCCTGGCCAACGAGTTCCAGACCCGCTTCGTCACCGCGGACAAGCTGGCCAAGGTCCGCATCGACACGAAGGTGCTGGACAAGCTGCCGGTGCGGCTGGCGGAAGCGCAGAACGTGCTCCCGCTGGCCATCGACCCGGAGCGCAAGCTGCTGTCGGTGGTGGCCGCCGAGCCGCAGAACAAGTCGCTGCTCGACGAGATCGCCCTCGTCACCGGCATGTCGGAGGTCTACGCGTACATCGGCCTGCGCAGCGCCATCTCCGCGGCCATCCGCAAGCACTACTACGGCGACCCCACGGCGTTCACCACGCTGCTGGAGGGCCCCGCCGCGAACAACGGCCCCCGCCGTCCGGACGCGCCGTCCAACACGCACGTGGGCGCGGAGCCCGGGCGCAACGGTTCTTCCGCCGGGCGCAGCGCCACCAGCCTGAGCATGCGGCTGGAGACGGACGCGCGCCTGCGGCTGCAGCGCGCCGGCAGCGGCACCAACGTGGCGCGCATCTCCACGCAGCGGCGCGAGCCGGGCGGCCCGCGCGGGCTCATCAGCGACACGGACTACGTGGAGACGCTGAGCCTGATGGTGGGCCTGCTGGAGCAGGACCGGCCCCGGCACCGCGGCCACTCCGCGCAGCTGGCGCGGCAGGCGGGCATCGTGGGCCAGCGCATGGGCATGCCCCACAAGGAGCTGGCGGCGCTGTCCATCGCCGCGTACCTGCACGACCTGGGCAAGCCGCCGGAGCGGCACTACTCGCTGGCGAGCAACGCGGCCAACCCGGAGTGGAAGGCCCAGGCGAAGGCGTGCTGCCGCGCGCCCACGAAGCTCTTTGAAACGGTGCACCTGCCCGCGCAGGTGAACACCATCCTCGCTCAGCTGTATGAAGCCTGGGACGGCTCCGGCACGCCCCAGGGCGCCAAGGGCGAGGACATCACCCTGGGCGCGCGCATCCTGGCGGCGGTGGACAGCTTCCTGGAGCTGACCAAGAACCCGGGCAATGCGTTTGGCCGCGTCTTCCCCAAGCAGCAGGCGCTGGAGCACCTGAAGAAGAACGCGGGCGTGCTCTACGACCCCGTGGTGGCGGACATCGTCGGTCAGTTGCAGAGCGGCGAATTGCTGGCGCACCGGCTGGCCAGCGAGGGCCGGCAGGTGCTCATCGCGGAGCCGGACGAGGCCACGCGCGGCGAGCTGCTGGAGGCGGTGCTCAAGCAGCAGCTGGTGGCGCACGCGCTGTCCACGCTGGACGGCGCGCTGGACGGCCTGGCCCGGCAGGACTGCGACGTGCTGGTGGTGAGCCTGCGGCTGGGACAACAGGAGGTCATGGACCTCTTGGAGGCCGTGCGCTCCATGCCGGAGAGCGCGGGCCTGCCCATCGCCGTGGTGGGTGAGCCGGATGCCCAGGCGCGCGAGCGGCTGCTCTTGGCGGGCGCGACGGCGGTGCTCTCCCCCAGCGACAAGGCGGAGGTGGCCCGCACGGTGCTGACCCTCTTCCAGGACCGCGTGCAGCACAACGGCCCGGGCCGGGTGGTGCGCGGCAGCTTCGACGAGCTGCCCCCGAAGGACCTGCTTCGCACGCTGGGCGGCGGCAAGAAGAGCGGGAAGCTCCAGCTGCGAAGCCACACGCTGGAGGGCTCGCTGCACCTGGAGCGAGGCCGCGTCGTCCACGCGGCGTTCGGTGGCCACGCGGGCGAGCCCGCGCTGCAGGCCCTGCTGAAGCTGAAGCAGGCGGACTTCGTCTACGACCCGGACGCGCTGCTGATGGACATGCCGCAGTTGGACCAGGACCTGGAGGCCCTGGCCAACGCGCTCAGCCCAGCGTGAGGTTGAAGAGGCGGGCCGCGTTCGCCGTGGTGACGCGGGCCACCTCTTCCAGCGACACACCCTTCAGCTCCGCGACCTTCTTCGCCGTCTCCAGCACGTGCGCGGGCTCGTTCTTGCGGCCCCGGTGCGGCACGGGCGCGAGGTAGGGGCTGTCCGTCTCCACCATCAGGCGCTCCAGCGGCGCGAAGCGCACGGCGTCCTGGAGGGCCTCCGTCTTCTTGTACGTCACGACGCCGGACAGCGACAGGTAGAAGCCCCGGTCCAGGTACTTGCGCGCGGCGGCCGTGTCGCCGGTGAAGCAGTGGATGACGCCGCTCGTGACGTCCTCGGCGGCCAGGGCCTCCTCGCAGTCGTCATGCGCGTCGCGCACGTGCACCACCAGCGGCTTGGCCAGGCGCTTCGCGAGCGCGCACTGCCGCCGGAAGACGGTGGCCTGAATCTCGCGAGGCGAGTAGTCGTAGTAGTAGTCCAGCCCCGCCTCGCCCACGGCGCGCAGCTCCGGACGGGCGCAGGTGCGCTCCAGCATCTCGAAGTCCGCCTCGGTGGCGCGAGCGGCCGCGTGCGGGTGGATGCCCAGCGTGGGCGACAGGAAGTCCGGGTGCCGGGCGGCGATCTCCAGCGCGTTGCCCCAGTCTCCGGGGCCTTCGAACTGCCCCACCAGCACCGCGTGCACCAGCCCCGCCGCGCGCGCGCGCTCCAGCACCGGCGCCACGTCCGCGTAGTCCTTCGGCTCCAGGTGGCAATGCGCATCAACCAGCTTCATGGCTTCTCCTGAAACAGCTCTTCCAGCTCCGTCCGTGCCTCTTCCGACGCGAAGGTGGGCACGGCCGCGCGCACACGCTCCAGCCCCTCCGCCACGCCCAGCCGCCACAGGCCATCCGCGGCGTCCAGCCGGTCATCCTCCGGCGCGCTCCGGTCCTCCAGCACGGCGAGCAGCCAGGGCAGCGCCCGGGCATCCCCCAGCCGGCCCAGCCCGCGCGCGGCGGCGCCCCGGCACGGATCCTTCGCGTCCGCGAGGATGTCCTTCAGCCGCTCCAGCGCGCCGGGCACCTTCAGCTCACCGCACAGCTCCACCGCGAGCGCCCGGTCCGCGCTCCACTTCTTGCGCGTGCGCTGCATCAGCCAGTCCGCGCCCTCCGGATCGCCCAGCTTCAGGAGCACGCCCGCCGCCTGCGTCTTGTCGAACGCGGGCAACAGCCACTTGCCGAAGAGGCGCTTCACGGCTGGCAGCGCCCGCGTGTCCTCCAGCTCCGCCAGCGCGCCCAGCGCCCGGAAGCGCAGCGTGTCCACGTCCAGCGCGGCCACGAGGATGTCCAGGCCAGCCGGGTGTTTGAGCGCGGCGATGCCTCGCGCGGCCTCGAAGCGGACCTCCGGCGTGGGGTCCTCCAGCATGCCGGCCAGGGCGCCGCGCGCGTGCGGCAGCGCCAGGTCCGCCAGCCGTCCGGTGGCCTCCAGCCGCACGCGGGTGTCGTCGTCACGCAAGCGGGGCAGGAGCATGTCCGGGAGCTGATCCGGCGCCAGGATGACGGACGCCAGGCTCACGCCCGAGCGGCGCACCTCCGGCTGCGCATCCGCGAGCAGCCGCACCAGCACGTCCGTGAACTCCGCCGCGTGCGCGGGCTCCTCGGACGCGAGTTGGAACAGCAGATCCGCCGCCTCGGCCCGGCTCGCCGGCCGCTTCTCCCGCTCCAGGGTCAACAGGGCGCGGTCCCGCTCGGCACGCCAGTCCGCCACGTCTCGTCACCTCTCTCGCCGGGTGGCGGCATTGCCACCCGGCGTGTCCTTGAAGCCACTGCTCGTGCGCTACTTCACGTCCGCGCCGGGCGGCACGTCGCCCGGGTCCAGCAGGGACAGGTCCTTGCCGCCCGAGCCCGCCGTCAGCAGCATGCCGCGCGACTCGATGCCCTTGAGCTTGCGCGGCTTCAGGTTGGCCACCACCACCACGCGCCGGCCCGCCAGCGCTTCAGGCGCCGGGTACGCCTCCGCGATGCCGGACACGATGGTGCGCGGCGTGCCCTCACCCAGGTCCACGTCCAGCTTGAGCAGCTTGTCCGCGCCCTTCACCTTCTCCGCCGCCACGATGCGCCCCGCCTTCAGCACCACCTTGGCGAAGTCCGCGTACTCGATGTCGGCCGCGGGCGCGCCTTCCGCCGCTCCCGCGCCCGGGGACGCCTGCGTGGTGGGCGCTGCTTCGGGAGTCTTCGCTTCCACGGGCTTCTTCTCCGTCTTCTTGTCCTTGCCGCTGGCCTTGGCGGGCTCGGCGGCCGGCGTCCCCGCGGGGACCTTGATGATGGCGTTGACGCGCTCCTCCTCCAGCCGGGGCAGCAGCGGCTCCGGCGTGCCCAGCGGGCGGGCGCGATCCAGCAGCGGGTACTTCGCGTTGGTCAGGGCCTGGAACGTCAGCGGCTCCGCTCCCAATTGCGCGAACAGCTTCTCCGACACGCGCGGCGTCACCGGCGCCAGCAGCGCGCCCAGGAGGTACGCCACGTCCGCCGCGTCCGACAGGTCCGCCCGAGCGGCCTCCGCGTCCTTCTTCACCAGCGCCCACGGCGCCGCCGTCTGAAGGAACGCGTTCGCCGTGGAGGCGATCTCCGTGATGATCCGGATGGCGTTGCGGTACTCCAGCTTCTCGAACGCCTCGCGAACCTCCGGCACGCGCGCCAGCGCGTCCTCCACCAGCTTGCGCCCCGGCCCTTCCGCGCGGCCCGGCGCGAGCTTCTTCTCCAGCGGCCCGGCCAGCAGCGACAGCGCGCGGTTGGCCAGGTTGCCCACGTTGTTGACGAGCTCGCCGTTCACCCGGAGGCGGAAGTCCTTCAGGTTGAGATCCAGGTCCTCCACGCCCGCGCCCAGGTTGGCCGCGTAGAAGTAGCGCAGGTAGCTGGGGTCCAGGAGGTCCAGGTAGTCGCGCACCGGAACCATGGTGCCGCGAGTCTTGGACATCTTCTCCCCGTTCACCGTCAGGTGCCCGTGCACCTTGATCTCGTTGGGGATGTGCAGCCCCGCGACCTTCAGCACCGCGGGCCAGAACAGCGCGTGGAAGTAGACGATGTCCTTGCCGATGAAGTGGACGATGCGCGTGGGCGCATCCTTGCCCCAGTACGCGAGCGCGTCCGGGAAGCGGCCGGACTCCTTCGCCCACTTCTCCGTCGTGGCGATGTACCCGATGGGCGCGTCCAGCCAGACGTAGAAGAACTTGTCTGTCTCACCGGGAATCGCGAAGCCGAAGTAGGGCCCGTCGCGGCTGATGTCCCAGTCCGCCAGGCCCTTCTCGAAGAAGCCCTGGAGCTGGGTGGCCAGGCCCGGGTGGATGAAGCCGGGGCGGTTGAGCACCTCCTGGAGGAAGTCCGCGTGGCGCGACAGCCGGAAGAAGAGGTGCTCGGAGTTGCGGCGCACCGGCGGAGTGCCGCACAGCGCGCACTTCGGGTCGATGAGGTCCGTGGGGTTGTACGTCTTGCCGCACTTCTCACACGCGTCGCCGTACTGATCCGTGGACCGGCAGTTGGGACAGGTGCCGCGGATGAAGCGGTCCGGCAGGAAGCGCTTGTCCTTCTCGCAGTAGGTCTGCTCGATGTCGCGGCGGTCGATGTCGCCCGCGTCCTTCAAGCGCCCGTAGATGAGCTCCGCGTAGTGGCGGTTCTCCGGCGAGTTGGTGGAGTGGAAATAGTCGAAGCGGACATCCAGGCCCTGGAAGTCACGCTGGTGCTCGTCGTGGAAGCGCGCGACGAACTGCTCCGGCGCGACGCCATGCTTCGCGGCGTTGAGCTCGATGGGCGTGCCGTGCGTGTCGTCCGCGCAGAAGTAGACGACGTCCTGGCCGCACGAGCGCAGGAAGCGGACGTAGATGTCCGTCTGGATGTACTCGACAGCGTGGCCGAGGTGGACTGCGCCGTTCGCGTACGGAAGGGCGCTGGTGACGAGGATTCTCTCCGCCATGGACTCTCCTGAGGGCGGCGGACCATAGCCGCTTTGGGGAAACGAGGGATCGCCAACATGCATTCGCGACCGTGCATGGCCCCTCCGTGGATGTTATCGACCGGACGCCATGTGCACCGTCCTCATCCTCCGTAACGCCCACCCCGAGTGGCCGCTGGTCGTCGCCGCCAACCGGGATGAGTTCTACGCGCGTCCGGCCCACGGGCCGAAGGTCCTCTCCGAATCCCCGCGCGTGGTGGGCGGTCAGGACGTGGAGCGGGGCGGCACGTGGATGGGGGTGACCCACGAGGGAGTCCTGGTGGCCCTGACGAACCAGCGCGGCGCCCGCATCCAGGGCCTGGCCCCCCGGTCCCGGGGCGAGGTGGGGCTGCGCGCCCTCCAGGCCGGGTCGGTGGAGGCCATCGAGCGCTACCTCGGCACCCTGCCCGCCCCGGAGTTCCTCCCCTTCAACCTGCTCTACGGGGACGCGAACACCCTGCGGGTCGCCTACGCACGGCCGGGCCACGAGCGCCTGTTGCACGAGGACGTCCCGGACGGCGCGCACGTGCTCCCCAACGACACCCTGGACACCCTGGCCATCCCCAAGGTGCGGCGGGCCCTCTCCCTGGCCGAAGGCGTGGCGAAGCGCCCCTGGCCCCAGCTGGTGACGGGGCTCCAGGCCGCGCTGGCCGACCACGCCCTGCCGCCCCGGGAGACCGCGACGGGGCCGCTGGAGGAGAATGACCTCCCCGCGGACTTCCTCCGGCAGCTCCAGGCGCTGTGCATCCACACGGAGGGCTACGGGACGCGCTCGTCCGCCATCGTCGCGCTCAAGCCCGGCCACGTGGGGCACTACCTGGCCACGGATGTCGCGCCCTGCCAGGGCGGGTGGCGGGACGTGACGGGCCTGCTGACGGCGCGCTGAGGGCTTTTCAGTCCAGCCGCGCGCGCATCACCGCGTCGTGGCCCGCGTCGTAGGTGGCCTCGAAGGCGGGGCCCCGGCCGGTGAAGGCCTCCACCGGTGGCATGGCCACGTCCACGCGGACCTCGCGCACGTCGCAGCCCAGGTCGGAGCGGTAGAAGGCCGGCTCGCCGGTGACGTTGATGGCGATGAGCCTCGCGCCCGGGAACAGCTGACAGGCGTCATGGACGGGCGTCGCGGACACGCGGTCCGCGCCCGGATCAATGCGCTCCAGCGTCGCGTCCTTGAACAGGAGCGGGTTGGCCGCGCTCGCGGAGACGGCCTCCGCCAGCGGGCCGCGCGTCACGGTCACCCGCCGGATGCCGCCCGCGAACGGCTCCTGGTGGAAGGTGACGAAGGGCACGGGCAGCTCCTCCACGCGCGCGCCCGCGTAGAAGCGATCCAGCACCTGGGTGAAGCGCTCGTGGCTCAAGGGCGGCACCGTCGCCGCGCCCCCGGCCGCGCCCAGCGCGCCCGCCGCCACGGCCGGCCCCAGCGCACCGCCCGACATCAACACCGCGAGCAGCCCCACCGCCGCGCCCACCGCGCCTCGCGCCGCGGCCACCTTGCGCGTCTCCTCTTCGTACGCGGTGAAGAAGGAATGGTAGCGCTGGCGCAGGTTCATGCCCGGCGCGGACGCGTAGAGGCCGCCCACCACCGCGCCCATGCTGTTGCCCACCACGCAGTCGATGGGCACGCCCCGGGCCACCAGCGCATCCAGCGCGCCCACGTGCGCGAGCCCCTTGGTGCCACCCACCGACAGCACCACGCAGGTGCGCGAGGCCCGCGTCCCCCGGTGGCACGACAGCGCCCCGGAAAACACCACCGCCGTCAGCACCACCAGCCCCAGCCGCCGCATGCGTCCTCCCGCTCGCGAAGTCGGGCCACCCTACCCCGTTCCCACGCGACGGGCTGCCTGCCCCCGGAAACACGACCGCCCCCGGGACATGGAGCCCCGGAGGCGGAAGGTGACCTTCACACGAGGCCCGGCGTGGACTCACGCCGGACCCGCGCGAGGGCTTAGTACGTGGCCTTCAGCGACGTGCCGCTGTAGGACGAGTAGCCGCGCAGCATGATGTACATGCGGCCCGAGGAGGCCTTCGCCGCCGCGCTGCACGACTCGTTGTTGCCGGACAGGTACGGACGGCAGTCATACGAGGTCGTCGTCGGGGCGGAGCCGAACTTGATGTACATGTCCGCGTCGCCCGTGCCGCCGCTCATGACGTAGGTGGAGGAGCGGGAGGCCGGCAGGTCGATGCAGTAGTACGCCGACGAACCGGACGCGCCGGACAGGCCCGTCTTCGCGACGCCGTTGGTCAGCACGGTGCAGGTCGGGGGCGGAACCGTCACGCCCACGCCCACCGCTTCCCAGGCCGCCTTCACGGAAGCCTGCGTCGCGGCGTCATAGCCCAGGGCCGCGGCGGCCTGGATGGTCCAGGTCTTCGCCTGCTCGTACGTGGTGCTGGCCGTGTAGAGGTTGGCGTTGGCGTAGTACCAGATCTGACCGGCCTTCTGGACGCCGATGCCCGTCACGTTGATGGAGCTGCGGCCGCGCGGGTGCGTGCCACCCTTGGCGAGCAGCGCGAACGCCAGGTTCGGGACGCCGGAGGTGTAGTGCACGTCCTGGCCGGAGTAGTTCGGCGCCCAGTCGATGGACGCGCCGTCCTTCGCCGGGTCATCCATGTAGCGGAGCGCGTCGCCGGCGGTGCCGGGGGTCCACACGTCCTCGCCCACCTTCCAGATGTCCGCGGCGGTGCTCCACGTGCCGGACTTCCAGCTCTCGCAGATGGCGCCGAAGGTGTCGGACATCGCCTCGTTGAGGCCGCCGGACTGGGCGGAGTACGTGAGGTTGGACTCGTTCTGCGTCACCGCGTGGGTCAGCTCGTGGACGGTGACGTCCGCGTCCTTGCCCAGCTCGATGGAGTTCACGCCGTCGCCGTCGCCGTACACCATCTGGGTGCCGTCCCAGTAGGCGTTCACGTAGTTGCGGCTGTAGTGCACCGTGCTGATGAGCGTCTGGCCCGCGTTGTTGAGCGAGTCGCGGTTGAAGTTCGTCTTGTAGCAGTCGTAGGTGTAGCCCAGCATGTCGTAGTTGGTGTCGACATGGGAGTCACCGATGGCCGCCTGGCCCTCGCTGCGCTTCAGGGTGCCCGGGGTGCTGGTGCCGTTGTTCGCGCTGTAGACCTTGCGGTTGAGCGCGGTGTGGATCTCCGGGACGCGCAGCAGCGTGTCGCCGTTGATGGCGTCCACATAGACGCGGTCGCGCAGCGGCATCGCGGCCGTCTCACCGGCGACCTTCACCTCGTAGGCCAGGCGCAGCTCGCTGTCCTTCTCAGACTTCACGTACACCAGGCGCGCGTTGCCCGCGGACAGGCCCGTGCCCTGGGTGTCACGCAGCGCCGCCGTGCGGGCCGCCTCCGCGGCGACCTTCGGACGCGCGGGCAGCGCGCCGCCGGAGCGCGCGGAACCGTTCGCGCTGAAGATGGCGCCGGAGCGGTCCACGTGCACCACCAGCTCCTCGCCCACCACCGGCAGACCGTTCAGCGTCTGCGCGTAGCGGATGTGCGAGATGCCCAGGTCGTCCACGGAGACCTTGCGGACCTGCAGGTCGGACGCGTTCAGGCGGAACAGCGAGGCGATGCTGGGCAGCGACCCGGCGATGGCCGTGTGCACGTCCGCGGCGGCGAAGCCCGTCAGCGCGCGGTCCGCCTGGCCCAGGCGGCCCTGGATGGTGTGCGGCGTCCCATCCGCGTTGGTGCCGACAATCTGGGCACCGGGCATCGCGCTCAGGGCGCTCTGCACTTCCGCGACCTCATCCGGCTTCTGCTGACCTTCCTGCGTGTCGCCATCCATGTCCCCGACACCACAAGCAACCAGCGGGAACGCCAGCAGCGCTGAAACGAAACGGGTGCGAACCAAGGTACTGCCTCCTGCCCGGCGCGAAGGGGGTGGTCGCCGGGACAGCGCTCCTTTCAGCATTCTTCAGGCCAACTCATTAAGCCCGCGAAATGCCTCGCATTATGGAAAGGTGCTGAAAAGCAGCTGGCACATCGGTGCCCAGTTCATCTTCCGTAATGTGGAAGCAGTCGTTACGTGCCTGCCGCAAGCCCTTGGAATTGTTGAGGATTCGAGGGCGGCCGGGCGGCTGTCCTGAACCGTGACAGGCCACACCGGGTGTGTCTTCTATTCAGACAATCCACGGTTGGCGGCTTTTTCTTGCTGTGCAAAGGATGGCCCTGAATTCGCGAGGCGTGCGTCAGCGCCACACGCCCAGCAACACCCTTGCACGTCCATCCATGGGGAGCTCGGCCTCCTCCACGGAGGAGAAGCCGGCGTCGCGGGCCACGTCCGCCAGGTGCCGCATCCACGGTTTGTAGGGCATCCCATTGTCGGAGCAGCAAGGGACGACGGCGAAGCCCAGCCCGTGGCGCGCGGCGTACTCGATGATGATCCGCGTGGCGCCGTCCGGGTGCATGCCCACGACGAGCTCCGCCTCGCAGGGCTCCTCCAGGGTGAAGAGCCGCTGCGCGTACTTCACGGGCAGGTGCTTGTGGCGCAGGTCGAAGGTGGTGACGGTGCGTCCGCGCTGGGTGAGGGACTCGTTCAGCTTCCCCATGCCGCCGGCGATGTCATAGACGCGCAGGGCCTGGGGAAAGCGCGAGACGAGCAGGTCCGCGAAGAGATCGAAGCGACGCTTGTCCGCCATGGCGGCTCCTTCAACCCGGGCCTCTTCAGGCGCGGGTGCACACCGTCCACAACAGCCGTTCGATGACGAGCTTCCCGCTGGCGGAGGACTTCAGGGCCAGGTCCGCGTCCGCGCACGCCACCAGGGCGTTGAGCAGCTCGCGGCGCTCGTAGCGGGCGGCGGCCTGCATGCCGAAGGCGAGCGCCCAGGCGTTGGGCGTCTTGCGCTTGGTGGCCTTCAGCTCCTGCTCCAGCTTGGGGAGGATGCGCGCCTCCACGTCGCGGCCGGTGCGCGGCGGCTGGCCGCCCGCGTACTTCTCCAGCCAGGCGTGGTTCTCCAGCAGCGAGCGGACGATGGACGCCACCGCGCCCAACAGCTGGAGCGCGTGCGTGCCCTGCCCCATCGCGTCCTCCGCGTAGGACAGCGCGTCGCGCAGCTCGCGCTTCTGCAGCGCCTCCGTCAGCTCGAAGAACTCCTCCTCGCGCGCGTGGTGCACCAGCAGCGCCACGTGCTGCGCCTCGATGGTGGGGCCTTCCGCGTAGACGGCCAGCTTCTCCAGCTCTGATTGGAGCAGCCGGATGTTGCCGCCGATGCGCTCCTTCAGGCCCTCCAGCGCGCCCGGCCCCAGCTTCTTCTTGAAGGGGGCCAGGAACTCCCGGGAGATTTCGCTGAGGTCCAGGTCCTTGTGGCGCGCGGCCACCTTGCGCTCGAAGAGGCGGCCCTTGTCCTGCGCGAACTTGAGCAGCGGGCTGCGCGAGTCCACGTCCGTGGCCGCCAGCACCAGCGCGTGCCCCGGAGGCACGCCCTTCTGGAGCAGCTCCAGCAGCGCGGAAGCGTCCCCTTCCGGCGCGCTGATGCGCTCGTCACGGCAGAAGGCCGCGGCCTCCTGGAGGAAGGCGAGGTCCGCCTCCGCCAGGTCCACGTTGAGCTCTTCCTTCCACTGCTCCACCGAAGGAGCGCCGGGCACGCGGGGGTCCAGCTGATCCACGCCCCAGCCGGCGCGGCCCGCCAGCGCCAGCAGCCGCCGGGCTCCTTCCTTGCGCTTGCCCGCCTTCCAAGCGTCGCGCGCCTTGGCCAGCGCGTCGCCCTTGCCCTTCTTGGGCGCGAGGAACTCCGGGTCGCGCACCAGCACCACCTTGCGCCCGGGGAACAGCGGCAGCGTGGCCAGCTCCTGCGCCACCTCGCGCGGAGAGGCCGCGTCCAGCACCGCGAGGTTCAGCCCCATGGCGGCGTCCGGCACCAGCGTCTTCACCAGCTCGTCGGCGCCCTTCCTGACCAGGAACTCCTCGCCCCACAGGAGGTACAGCGGCCACACCTTGCCGGCCTTCACCTCCGCCAGCACCTCGTCCATGTCCGCGCTCATCGGGCCTCCACGCACAGCTCAATGAGCAGCCGCTCCAGCTGCAACCGGGGCGCGCCGTTGCGCGAGCCGATGGCCGTGCGCGCCGACTCCAGCAGCGAGTGCCGCCGGTGCAGCGCGGCCTCCGTCGTGCGCTTCGCGGCTTGCTGCGCCAGCTCCGTCAGGTCGCGGTTCGCAATGGCCTCCAGCGCCCCGGCCTTCGCGAGCGACACGTCGCGCGTCCAGAGGATGAGCAGCTCCAGCGCCGTGTCCGCGTCCTCGCGCGAGCCGCCATGCGCCTCCGCGAAGCGCAGCAGCGCCGGGATGTCGTCGCCGCTCAGGGTTTCAAAGGCGGTGAGCACGTCCTTGCGCTCCTTCAGCGCGTCCACGTCCAGCGCGAGCGCGCGGCCCAGGCTGCCTCCGGACATCACCGCGGCCAGGGCGGCGGTGTCCGCGTCCAGCTTGCGCTCCTGCTGCACGCGCTTCGCGACCAGGTCCACCGGCAGCGGGCCGAAGTACACCTTGCTGCACCGGCTGCGGATGGTGGGCAGCAGGCGGTCCATGGCGCTCGCCACCAGGATGAGCGTCGTTTCAGCGGGCGGCTCCTCCAGCGTCTTGAGGAAGGCGTTCTGCGCCTGGACGTTCATCTGCTCCGCGCTGACCAGGATGGCCACCTTGCGCTTGGACTCCAGGCCGCGCAGCGCCAGGCGCTCCTGGAGCTGCCGTATCTGCTCCACGCGCAGCTCGCGGCTGGGCGTGCCGGTGAAGTCGGAGCGGCCGGCGAGTCCTCGCGACACGCGCTCGTCGTCCGGCATCACCCAGGTGACGTCCGGGTGCAGCCCCTTGGCGATGCGCACGCAGCTGGCGCACTTGCCGCAGCCCACCTCCGGGGCCTCCGGGCACGTGAGGGCCTGGGCCAGCCCCACCGCGGCCAGCTCCTTGCCCACCCCTTCAGGCCCGGCGAACAGGTAGGCGTGATGCACCGAGCCAGACCGCAAGGCGGATTGGAGCGCGTCCATCGCGCGGGGCTGTCCCTGCACCGAGGCAAGCGTCATGGGGGCGTGTATCCCTGCTCGGGGCCCACCCGTCAACCGCCACCTTGACCCGTGCACGCGCCACCGGTCTGATTCACCGGGCGTGCTGAACTTCCTCGAAGGCCATCTCCCCCTGCTGGCGGGCTCCATCCTCACGGTGCTGCTGCTGGCCATCCAGCGGACCACCCAGGACACGGCCCTGCGTGACGACCTGCGGGGCGCGGTGCGGATGCTGCTCGCCTTCCTGGCGCTGCGGCTGGTGTCGCGCTTCCTGCCGGAGGGCTCGGCGCCAGAGGGCCTGCACAAGTTCGTGAACGTGGGCTGGATGCTCACGTTCGCCTTTGGCGTCATCCGCGCCGGGGTGGCGTTCGCGCTGAAGCTGGTGCGGATGCGCTCGCCGGTGACGACGCCGAAAATCCTGCGCGACGTCATCGACTTCACGCTGTACGCGCTCGCCACCGTCCCCATCCTCCAGAGCCAGCTCAACCTGGACCTGGCGGGCCTGGTCGCCTCCACCGCGGTGCTGACGGTGGTCATCGGTCTGGCGCTGCAGGAGACGCTGGGCAACCTCTTCGCGGGTCTGTCCCTGCAGCTGGACCGGCCCTTCGAGGTGGGCGACTTCATCCGCATTGGCGAGCACACCGGGCGGGTGGTGCACATCGGGTGGCGCTCCATCCGCATCGCCAACTTCCGGCGCGAGGTCATCACCCTGCCCAACAGCATGGTGGGCAAGGAGCACGTGAAGAACTTCACCCAGCACCGCGAGCCCGTGGGCATCGAGATGCAGGTGGGCGTGTCCCTGGACGCGCCGCCCAACCAGGTGAAGCAGGCGCTCTTGGACGTGGCCAGGGAGATTCCCCAGGTGCTGGTGCAGCCGCCGCCCATCGCGCGCACGGTGGCCTTCACGGACTCCAACGCGCAGTACATGGTGCGCGTGTTCCTCAACGACTTCGCGCTGTCGGACAGCGTGCGGGAGGAGCTGCACACGCGGCTGTGGTACCGGCTGCGCCGCGAGGGCCTGGAGTTGCCCCACGCCCAGCGCACGGTCACCCTGCGCCGCGAGTCCAAGCACCGCCGCCGCGAGCTGGCGGACGACACGGTGCGCGACCTCCTGCGTCAGGTGGACCTCTTCGAGCCGCTGGGCCCGGAGGAGCTGGAGCGCCTGCGGTGCGAGGTGGTGGTGCGCCGCTTCGGCCGCAACGAGCGCATCATCCAGGAGGGCGAGGAGGGCGGGACCTTCTACGTCGTGGCCTCCGGCGAGGTCAGCGTGCGCGCCGGCACGCTCCAGTCCGAAATCACGCGGCTGGGGCCGGGTCAGTACATTGGAGAGATGTCGCTGCTCACCGGCGAGCCCCGCGCCGCCACCGTCGTGGCCGTCCAGGACTCCGTGCTGCTGGAGCTGGACCGGCCCACCTTCGCGCGGCTGTTCGCGGACTATCCGGGCCTTGCCCGGCAGCTCTCCGCGCTCCTGGCCCAGCGCCGCACCCAGCTGCGCGCGGTGGCGCAGGCGGCCGGCGGCGGACCGGACCACTCGCCCGAGGCGGGCCGCATCCTCGGAAGGCTGCGCTCCCTCTTCGGCCTCAAGCACGAGTAGCGGATTTCCCGGAGCCCACTCCGGGGCAATCACGACCCTCTGTTTACACTTTGCGTGGCGGCCTGGAAGGCATGCATCCAGACGCGACGCCAGGACCTTTGACGCTCGGAGCCTGAAAGGTCTAAAGGTTCACATATGCAAGTCATTCGTGACTTTCCCGCGCGGTTGGGTGCGCTGCTCCTTCCGGGCGCGCTGTTGATGGCCCTGCCCCAGAGCGCGGCGGCCACGGCCCAGGTGACGCCGGACGCGGCAGCCGCGGGGCTGGAGCGGCTGACGCACCGCCGGGTCTTCTTTGGCCACCAGTCCGTGGGCGGCAACATCCTGGACGGTGTGCGCGGCCTTTCACCCAGCACGAAGGCGCCCGCCATCGTGGAGGTGAAGGACGCGAGCACTGCGATTGCGCAGGGCACGCTGGCGCACGCGTTCGTGGGCCAGAACGAGCAGCCGGAGACGAAGATCGCGCACTTCGAACGGCTGTTGGACGGCGGCGTCGCGAAGCAGGTGGACGTGGCGCTGATGAAGTTCTGCTACATCGACTTCACCTCCAGCACGGACGCGAAGGCACTCTTCGAGAAGTACCGCACCACGCTCGCGGGGCTGAAGTCGCGCCACCCGGGCGTCACCTTCGTGCACGTCACCGCGCCGCTGACGACGGTGCAGCGCGGGGCGAAGGCGTGGTTCAACGAGCTGCGCGGGCGCCCCGTGTTCGGCGTGGGGGAGAACGTGTCGCGCGAGGCGTTCAACGCGCTGATGCGGCAGACCTACGGCGGCAAGGAGCCCCTGTTCGACCTGGCGGCGCTGGAGTCGTCGCAGGCGGATGGCAGCCGCGAGACGTACGAGGTGAACGGCCGCGCGTACCCGGCGATGGTGCCTGACTATTCCGATGACGGGGGCCACCTCAACGCGGCGGGGCAGGCGCGCGTGGCGCCGGCGCTCATCGCGTTCCTGGCGGCGCTGCCGGAGGCACCGGCCTCCGCGAAAGCCGGGCCCTGAAGCCATGCGCGTTCCGTTGATGATGATGCTCGGCCTGGGGCCAACGGTCGCGCGTTTGAAGCTGCGCCGCTGTGAGTCCGTGGGCGCCATCCCCACCGTCTGGGGCCGCGTCTGGATTCACGGCGAGGGCGAAGTCCTGGTGGGCAACCGCGTGGTCTTCGACGCGCGGATGGCGCCCATTGAATTGCACGCGCAGCGGGGGGGACGCATCGTGATCGAGGACGACGTGACCATCGAGGGAGGCAGCTCCATCGAAGCGCAGTCCTGCGTGACGGTGGGCGCGCGCAGCCGTCTGGGCATGTGGTGCAAGCTGCTGGACAACATGTATCACCCGGTCCGGGGCAACCGGCACGAGCGGCCCCAGTCCGTGCCGCTGGTGGTGGAGGAAGGTGTCACGGTGGGCAGCCGCTCCATCCTGCTGCCGGGCACGCACCTGCAGAAGGGCGCGAGCGTGGCCTCCGGCACGGTCATCTCCCGCCGCATTCCTCCTGGCGTGATGGTGGGCGGCTCGCCGGCCCGCGTGCTGCGGCGCGAGGTGGCGCGATGAAGCCTCCCCTCCCCTCCCGGCAGGAAGCCGTCCAGATGGCGCGCGCGGGCATGGAGCTGGTGCGCACGCAGGTGTTCCCGCGCGCCGAGCGCGTGGTGGCCGTGGCGCGGGCGCGCTGGCTGTTCCGCACCTTCCGCACGGGCCGGGACGTGGCGGCGTATGGCCCGGTGGCCGCGCGCAACGACGGCCACGCGGAGCTGGGGGACAAGCTGACGTTCCTGGGCGGCATGCTGCCCACGTCGGTGGTCTGCTACGAGCACGCGCGGCTGCTGGTGGGCGACGAGACCCAGTTCAACTACGGCGTGTCCGTGGAGGCCTGGGAGTCCGTGCAGATTGGCGCCCGGTGCATGTTCGCGTCGTACGTGCGCGTGAGCGACCGGGACGGCCAGCGCATCGCCCCCATCATCATCGAGGACGACGTCTGGGTGGCCCACGGCGCCATCCTGCTGCCCGGCGTGCGCATTGGTGCACGGTCGGTGGTGTCCGCCGGCAGCATCGTTTCCCAGGACGTGCCCCCGGACTCGCTCGCCATGGGCAACCCGGCGCGCAGCATGAGCCTGGACCTGGTGTCCCGGGACGCCACGGGTACCTGACCGCCCTGCCGCCTGCCTTTCGCCCGGCGCTCAGCAAAACGCGCCGGGCGCGTTCCATTCGCATCGCCCTTCCACACCCCATTCCCTGCTTCAACGACAGGACCCATCCCATGAGCACGCGTGACACGCTTCGCACCTTCATCGTCGACACCTTCTTCGTGGACGACTTCGCGGACGACGACTCGTTCCTGCGCAAGGGCCTCATCGACTCCACGGGCATGATGGAGCTGGTGGCCTTCATCGAGACGGAGTTCCACATCAAGCTCGACGACAAGGAGCTGGTGCCGGAGAACCTGGACTCGCTGTCGCGCGTGGTGGCCTTCGTGGACCGCAAGCAGTCGCTGGCGAAGGCGAGCTGAGACGCCCATGTGCGGCATCGCGGGGTTCACCTTCCCGGCGGGTGACGCAACAGGCACGGAGCAGCACGCCGGCCGCCTGCGCCGCATGACCGCCAGCATCAAGCACCGGGGGCCAGACGCGCAGCGCGCCCTGCTCCTGGACGGCGCCGCGCTGGGGCACGCGCGGCTGTCCATCGTCGACCTGGCCTCCGGTCACCAGCCGATGCGCGACGAGGCCACCGGCCTCACCGTCGTGTTCAACGGGGAGATCTTCAACCACGTGGAGCTGCGCGAGCAGCTGTCGGGCGCGTATGCCTTCCGCACGCGCTCGGACACGGAGGTCATCCTCGCGGCGTTCCTCGCGTGGGGCATCGACTGCGTGCGCCGCTTCGAGGGCCAGTGGGCCTTCGCGCTGTGGGACCCGCGCGACCGCACGCTGTGGATGTCGAGGGATCGGGTGGGCATCTGCCCGCTGTTCTACGCGTCCCTGCCGCAAGGCCACCTGGCGTTCGCGTCGGAGGCGAAGGCGCTCTTCGCCGGAGGCCTGGTGACGCCCGCGCTGGACGCGCGGGGGCTGAAACAGACGTACCAGCTGTGGGCGCCGGTGGCGCCGCGCACGTCCTTCGAGGGCGTGTCCCTGCTGCCGCCCGCGCACGTGGCGAAGTGGCGCGACGGGACGCTGACGCTCCAGCGCTACTGGGACCTGGACTTCGGGGTGACGCCGGACGCGGCGGACGCGCCCCGGCTCCTGGAGGAACTGGGCGCGGTGCTGGACCGGGCGGTGCGCCTGCGGCTGCGCGCGGACGTGCCGGTGGCGGCGTACCTGTCGGGAGGGTTGGACTCCAGCCTGTTGTGCTCGCTGGCGCAGGAGCAGCTGGGCGGCACGCTGCGGACGTTCTCCGTGGGCTTCGCGCACGCGCGGTTCGACGAGCGCACGCACCAGGCGACGGTGGCGGAGCAGCTGCGCACCGAGCACCGCGTGGTGGAGATGCGCGACGGGGACATCGGCTCGCTGGTGCCGGGCGTCATCTTCCACGCGGAGCAGGCGATGATGCGCTCCGCGCCCGCGCCGTTCCTGCGGCTGTCCGGGTGGGTGCGCGACCACGGCATCAAGGTCGTGCTGACAGGTGAAGGGTCGGACGAGATGTTCCTCGGCTACGACCTCTTCAAGGAGACGCAGGTGCGCCAGTTCTGGGCGCGCCAGCCGGGCTCGAAGTACCGGCCGCTGCTCCTGCGCCGGCTGTATCCGACGCTGTCGGTGAGCCAGCAGAGCGTGGAGTTGCTGCGCGAGTTCTTCGGCACGGGGCTGGAGACGCCGGACGCGCTGGGGTTCTCGCACCTGGTGCGGTGGGGCAACAGCGGCCGCATCCTTCGCTTCCTCGCGCCGGAGTTCGCCGCGAAGGTGGCGGACGAGGATCCGGTGGCGTCGGTGCTCGCGACGGTGCCGGACGCGGTGGCGAAGTGGCGGCCCCTGGCGCGGGCGCAGTACCTGGAGGCGCGCACGCTGCTGTCGGGCTACCTCCTGTCCGCGCAGGGCGACCGCATGCTGCTGGGCAACGCCGTCGAGGGGCGCTTCCCGTTCCTGGACACGGGCGTGATGGAGTTCGCCGCGAGGGTGCCGGAGCGGCTGCGGCTGCGGGGCCTGGACGAGAAGCACCTGCTCAAGCGCTTCTCGAAGGGCCGGGTGCCGGCGTCCATCCTGGAGCGCACCAAGTTCCCGTATCGCGCCCCCATCGCGGGAGCGCTGGTGGGTCCGGACGCGCCGGCCTGGGCGCGCGAGCTGCTGGCCCCGGAGGCGGTGGCGGCCACGGGCGTCTTCGACGCGCGCAAGGTGGAGCGGCTGGTCGCGAAGCTGCGGGCGCCGAACTCCGCGGAGAGCGAAGCGGACACCATGGCCCTGTTCGCCGTGGCGTCCACGCAGCTGCTGGCGCATCAATTCCTGAAGCCCAGGCCCGTGCCCCAGGCGGACGTGGACGCCGTGCAGCTGGAGGCCGCGTGAGCGCTGACACCCCGCCCTCGTGGGTTCGCGGCCACGCAGCGGCGACGCCGGAAGCACCGGCGGTGGATTCGCCCTGGGCGCGGCTCACGTATGCGCAGCTTGAAGCGCGGATGCTCGCGCTCGCGGGACAGCTGCGGGCCTCGGGTGTGGAGCCCGGGGCTCGCGTGCTCATCGCCCTGCCCCTGGGGTGCGCGGCGGCCGTCGCGAGTCTCGCGGTGCAGGCCCTGGGCGCCTGCGCCGTGGAGCTGGACCGGGAGACGGGCGCGGACTCCCTGGCCAGCATCCTGGAGCAGACGGGCGCGCGCCATGCGGTCATCTTCGGTCAGGACGCTCGGCGTTGGACGGGGCGCTCACAGCTCAGCCACTTCTTCGTCGTGCATGGCTCGCGTCCTCCGGAGCGCATGCTCGGGCTGCTGAAGCCTGCTTCGTGCGCGTGGCTTCAGGAAGACGGCGCGGTGGATCCGGAGGCCAGCGTCACGGCATCGGGCGCCCTGCCCTCCCTGCCCCCGGAGGCTCCCGCGTCCATCGTCTACACGTCCGGCAGCACGGGCACGCCTCGCGGCGTCGTGCAGACGTTCGCCAACATCGCGGCGAACACGCGCTCCATCGTGGAGTACCTGGGGCTCACGCCGCGCGACCGCGCCATGCTCATCCTTCCCCTGCACTACTGCTACGGGAAGAGCGTGCTCCAGACGCACCTGCTCGCGGGCGGCTCCGTGTTCCTGGATCCGCGCTTCATGTACCCGCAGGTCGTGCTGGAGGCCATGGCCACCGAGTCCTGCACCGGCTTCGCGGGCGTGCCCCTCACCTTCGAACTGCTGCGCCGTCAGGCCGCGCCGGACTCGCTCAAGAGCCTGAAGCTGCGCTACCTCACCCAGGCCGGCGGCGGCATGTCCCCGGACACCGTGCGCTGGACGCGCGAGGCCTTCCACCCGGCGGAGCTGTTCGTCATGTACGGCCAGACGGAGGCCACCGCGCGGCTGTCCTATCTGCCGCCCTCGCGCGCCACCGACAAGGCGGGCTCCATCGGCCAGGGCATCCCCGGCGTCACGCTGGCCGTGGTCTCGGACGACGGCTCGCCCCTGCCCGATGGCGAAGTGGGCCAGCTCGTGGCGAAGGGCGCCAACGTCACCCCCGGCTACCTCAACGCGCCGGACGACACCGCCGCCATCCTCCACGATGGCTGGCTGTGGACGGGGGACCTGGCGTGGCGCGACGCGGATGGCTTCTTCTTCCTCGTCGGCCGAGCAAAAGAAATCCTCAAGGTCGGCGGCCACCGGGTGAGCCCCGCGGAGATGGAGCACGTCCTCGCGCGCCACGCGGCCGTGCTGGAGGCCGCCGTGGTGGGCGTGCCGGACGACCTGGGCGGTGAGGCGGCCTGCGCCGCCGTGGTCCTCCAGCCCGGCGCCAGCGCCGAGGAGGACGACCTGCGCCGCTTCTGCCGCGAGTCGCTCCCGGCCCACAAGGTTCCCCGCTACGTGTTGTTCATGGACGCGCTGCCCCGCGGGCCCACCGGCAAGGTGCTCAAGGCCGACCTGCGCACGCGCGTGTTGTCTTCACTCTCTTCCCCTGAATCGAGGTCGCCGTGACGACGAAGTTCTCCAAGCAGGTGCTGGAACTGGACTGGGAGGCCAAGGCCGCGTCGCTGTCCGACGGGCTCAAGGAGGCCGTCCTCAAGAAGCTGCGCAAGCGCGGGCTGGTGGTCGCCGTCTCCGGCGGCATCGACTCCGCGTGCGTCGCCGCGCTGGCGGTGCGCGCGCTGGGGCCGGACCGCGTCTTCGGCCTGCTGTTGCCGGAGCGCGACTCCAGCGGCCTGTCCTCCAAGCTGGGCCGCGAGCTCTGCGAGAAGCTGGGCATCCAGTACACGCTGCACGACATCGCGCCCGTGCTGGAGGCCGCCGGGTGCTATTCGCAGCGCGACGCGGCGGTGCGCTCCGTGTTCCCCGCGTTCCAGCCGGACATGAAGTGGAAGATCGTCATGCACGGCGACCGGCTCAACACGGACGCCCTCAACGTCTTCTACGTGGTGGTGCAGGTGGACGGGCAGGAGCAGCGCTTCCGCCTCACGCCCCAGGCCTACGTGCAGATTGTCGCCGCCACCAACTTCAAGCAGCGCGTGCGCAAGATGATGGAGTACTTCCACGCGGACCGGCTCAACTTCGCCGCGTCCGGCACGCCCAACCGCCTGGAGTATGACCAGGGCTTCTTCGTGAAGCTGGGCGACGGCTCCGCGGACGTGAAGCCCATCGCCAGCCTCTACAAGACGCAGACGTACAAGCTCGCGCGGCACCTGGGCGTCATCGACGGCATCCTCAACCGCGAGCCCACCACGGACACGTTCAGCCTGGAGCAGTCACAGGAGGACTTCTACTTCTCCGTGCACTACTCGCAGCTGGACCTCATCCTCTGGGCGAAGAACCACGGCGTCACGCCCGAGGAGGTCTCCCCGGAGATGGGCCTCACGCCGCAGCAGATCCAGCGCGTCTACGACGACATCGACCAGAAGCGCCGCACCACCGCGTACCTCCACGCGCAGCCGCTGCTGCTCGAGGAGGTCAGCGAGCTGAAGCCCTTCAAGATCTCCTGAAGCGGCGTCACCCGCCCCCGGATCTGGAGGCCGCGTCGATGGTGTCCGCGGCCTCCACCCGGAGGCGCTCCTCCGGGGTGAACGAGTCGAACAGCAGCCGCTGCACCGCGGCCTGACGCCGGGCCGGGTCCGGCTCGCTCTGGCCCAGCGCCTCGCGCTTCGCGCGGAAGTCCGCCAGCCGCTGCTTCCACTGCGCGCGCTCGGCATCCAGGGCCTCCAGCCGCCCGGTGGCCTCCGGCCCCACGGTGGACAGCCGGTGCTGATGCAGGTCCTCCGCCGTCGCCCCCGCCGCCAGCAGCTCCTGCTCCACGGCCTGCTGCCGCAGCGGGCGCACGGCCTCCTCGCGGTGGGCGCGCACGTCCGGAGGAAGCCGCTCCTCCAGGGCCGCCATGCGCTGCTCGCGCTCCTCCTTCGTCAGCGACGCGTCCTTCATCAGCTTCAGCCGCTCCACGGCGACGGCGTCCACGGCCTCCTCCTGGCCGAAGAGGCCGTCCGCCACGCCCGGGCCCAGGTGCTCGCGGCGCAGCTTGCGCAGGGCCTCCAGGCGCTCGCCGGTGTCCATCGTGGCCGAGGAGCCCTTCGACGCCAGGCCCCGGGCCGCTTCCAGATAGGCCAGGTAGTCGTCCAGCACCTGCACCGCTTCGTCCATGGCGGCGGCAGGCAGCTTCTTCCCCCGCAGCGCCGTGAGGATGCGCTCGCGGATGAGCGACGCAGGCTCCTCACCCGTCGCGGACAGGTAGTAGTTGAAGAACCGGAGCAGGTCCGCGTTCGGCACCAGGTGCCCGGACGCATCCACCACCACCGCGCCGTCCTCCTCCGTGTCCTGGAGCGAACCGGGCAAGGGCGGCAGCGTCGCGCCAGACGACGGAGCCGGGCTCGCCGGCACGGCGGCACCGACAGCGGTGGGAGACACCACACGCTGCATCCCCTGCGCGACGGAACCCGAAGACGGCGGGACAGCGGGTCCGGGCGCGTCCTCCGCCCGGACCTTCCACCACGAGAAGACGCCGGCACCCAGGAGGGCGCACAGCGCGACCACGAGAATGACGGCGCGGCTCTTCATGGCGGGGGCGCTCCTTGCAGCGGCTTACAGGCCCGCGGTCTTCAGGCGGTTGGCCTGGGTGCGGAACACGGACTTCGGGTCGGTGAAGAACGCGGTGAGGCCCAGCACCTGGTTCACCTCGTCCAGGTGGTTCATGTCGTAGTTGTCGCGGATGACCGTGCCGAAGTGCGAGCTGCAGCGGCCCACGAGGCCGTCGTTGGACTCGCTGTAGAAGAAGGACGACAGCTTCATCGCGTAGTCAGACGCGTCCAGCATGTTGGTGAAGGGGTCCGTGCCGGACCAGGAGTAGTAGCGCTGGCCCTGGACGCCCGTCGCCGCGCCGCTGCCGCAGGACGTGGTGGGGATGCCCGCGGGGAACTTCGCGGTGAACGCCGCGCCGCCCGACTTGCTCAGCGCCGCCAGCGCGCCAATCGCGTCCTGCGGCTGCGTGTGGCCGGACAGCAGGCCCAGCACCGTGCCCAGGCTGTTGGCGAAGTACGCCAGGACGCCCTCCGTGAACGAGCCGTTCTTCAGGTTGTTGCGCAGGTAGTCCGCCAGGTCCGCGCCCTTGTGCGGCGAGCCCACCGTGGTCACGGACGCCACCAGGTCCGGCCGCACCGCCGCCACGTAGCGCACGTCCAGGCCGCCGTGGCTGTGGCCAATCAGGTTCACCTTCGCCGCGCCGGAGCGCGCGAGCACGTCCTGCACCTGCGCCAGCAGCGCCTCACCGCGCGCCTCGCTCGTGTTGAACTGCGGAACGTGCGTGATGTAGACCTTCGCGCCGCCCGACTTCAGCGTCGACTCGATGCCGTAGAAGTAGTCGAGCACCCCGAACAGCGAATCGAAACCCGCCATGCCGTGCGCCAGCACGATGGGGTACTTCGTCTGCGTGTACGTATCCGCGCGGGCAGGCTGCGCCCAGATGGCAAGAACCGCGACAGTCAGAACGAGGGTCCGGACGGCGTTTCGCATACAGGCTCCTGATTGGGGAGGGCGGATCATCAAAGGGATTGACCCGCGAATCAGCCCATACGGCGAGCCCCTGATAAAAAGCAAGCCAACCTCAGGATTCACAGAAAAGCGTGTCAGATCCGGGTCAACCCCCTCCCACTTCAACGCAATGCATTATCTCTTCGCCAGAGGAGCCGTCGCATGAACACCGCCGCCTATCAGGCCTTCACGAAGGAATTGACGCGCAGGGCCGACGCGGACGGCCGTGTCCGGGGGCTCGTCGCGCTGGGCTCGATGGCGGCCCGCGACTACGCGCCGGATGACTTCAGCGACCACGACTTCTTCGTCGTCGCCTGGCCCGGGCACGCTGAAACATTGAGACAGGAGCGCGGCTGGCTGCCCCGCGCGGAGGACGTCGCGCTGGCGTTCCGCGAGACGGCCCACGGACTCAAGGTCGTTTACCGCGACGGGCACCTGCTGGAGTTCGCGGTGTTCGACCTGGAGGAGCTGTCGTTCGCGCGCGTCAACCGCTACCGGGTGCTGCTGGACAAGGGCGGCGTGACGGAGCGCATGGACGCGCGCGCGGAAGACACGGCGTCGGAGCTCCAGCGCACGGCCTCCGACGACGCGTGGCTCTTTGGCCAGTGGCTCACGCAGGTGCTGGTGGGCGCGGGACGCCACGCGCGCGGCGAGGGACTCAGCGGCCGCGCGCGCCTGGACGATGCGGTGCGCCTGTTCTGCCTGCTGCTCGCGCGCCATGTCCCCGCCCCTGCCGCATCGCTGCTGGACGGGTTGGATCCGCTGCGGCGCGTGGAGCGCGTCTACCCAGGGACCGGCGGCGAGCTGGCGCGGGCCCTGGAGGGCGACACGCCGGGCCTCGCGCGCACGCTGCTGCGGCTGGCCGAGCGCGAGCTGTCCCACGTGCCCGCGTACCCTCGCGACGGAGTGGCCGCCGTGCGGGCGCGGCTGGACGCCCTGCGGCGTTAGGCCCGCGCGACGTCCTCCTCCCGGGCGTTGTGCGCGATGACGAGCACCTGCTCCGGGTGGGGCTGACGGCGGGCCCAGTCCAAGAGCGCGGTGACGGCATCCGGCGCGGGCGCGGCCGTGGCCAGCGGCACGCGCGGCTGGTGTTCGAAGAACAGGTCCTCCGCCCCCAGGTTCTGCGCCTCCCACGTGCGCCAGCCGGGCAGCGGCTTGCCGGGCGCGGGCTGCAGGCCGGTGACGGTGAAGCCTCCGGTCGTGAAGACGCGCGTCAGGCCCGCCAGCGTCGCGCCCGTGCCGAAGCCGCACACCACGCGCTTCACCGTGGGGAAGCGCTCGCGCACCTGCGCGCGCAGGCCGGACGCCCAGGCCTCCACGCACGCCACCAGGGCCCGGTTGGTGAGCTGCCGGGGCCAGCACCAGCCGTCGCGCTCCAGCGTCATGGCCTGGTGGAACATGTCCGCCATGGAGCCCACCTGACGCACCTGGCCCTGGAAGCCGTGCGCGCGCAGGTACGCCTCGCCCGTCGCGTCCGTCAGGGCCACCGTGGGCAGGCCGCGCTCGCGGCCCAGGACGTCCAGCGCCAGCGCGCTGGAGGCTCCGGACAACTCCACCAGTCCGCGCGAGCCCGGGGGCATCGCGGCCAGGTAGCGCGCGAAGGTGAGGTACTTGAGGCTGCCGGATGGCTGCGCTCCGCCCCACAGCACCACCGGCCCGCCCGCACGCGGACGAGACAGGGAAAACACTCCACGCATGGCCGCCCCCTCGCGCACACCCGCATCGCGCGACCAACAAGCGCCCGGAGTCTTCCGGAGGGGTGGCTCGCGCGGCCATCACCCCCTGGATGGGAGGGATGTCCACCGCTGGACGGCGCAAGGGCCTGCAAGGACGTGGCGGGCGGTTATGCTCCGCGCCCATGTCTCAAGCCCCGCGCGTCCGCATCCTCCTGTCGGAGACCTACAACCCCTGGTTCAACCTCGCGACCGAGGACTGGATCTTCCGCGAGCTGGATCCGTCCACCCAGACGCTGTTCCTCTGGCGCAACGACAACACGGTCGTCATCGGCCGCAACCAGAACCCCTGGTCCGAGTGCAACCTCACGCGCATGGAGGAGGACAAGGTCTTCCTCGCGCGGCGCACCAGCGGCGGCGGCGCGGTGTTCCACGACCTGGGCAACACCTGCTTCACGTTCCTGTCCGCGAAGGAGGGCTACAACAAGACGGCAAACGTCAGCATCCTCCTGGACGCGCTGAAGCGGATGGGCGTCACGGCGCAGGCCTCCGGGCGCAACGACCTGGTGATTCCGCTGGAGGACGGCCCCCGCAAGGTCAGCGGCAGCGCGTACCGCGAGACGAAGGACCGCGCCTTCCACCACGGCACCTTCCTGCTCCACGCGAACCTGTCCCGGCTGGCCAACTACCTCACGCCGCACCCGAAGAAGCTGGAGTCCAAGGGCAGCGCTTCCGTGCGCTCGCGCGTGATGAACATCCGCGACCTGCAGCCGGACGTCTCGCATGAGTCGCTGGTGAAGGCGATGATTGGCGCCTTCTGCGACTTCCACGGCGCCACCGCGGAGCCGGAGCTGTTGGAGCCGTCCTTCCTGGAGCAGCAGCCGTCGCTCAAGCGCACCTTCGAGCACTACGCGTCGTGGGACTGGCGCTTCGGCAACGCGCCCCGCTTCAGCCACCAGATGGTGGAGTACCTGTCGTGGGGCTTCTTCGAGGTCCACGTCGACGCGGAGAACGGACACGTCACGCGCGCGCAGGTCTTCTCGGATGCGCTCTACCCGGACCTCGTGCAGGACCTGCAGACAGCGCTCGTGGGCAAGCCCCACAGCCGCGACGGGATGCAGCAGGCCGTGGCGGAGGTCCGCGCCCGTCACCCCTCGCAGGAGCGCGAGCTGGGAGAGCTGGAGACCTGGCTGATGGGACAGGTCGAGGTCTGACCCGGCCCACCCGCCGTCACCTCACTTCAGCGATGGCCACCACCGCCGTGGCCACCGCCACTCCAGCCGCCGCCATTCCCACCGCCGCGGCTGGAGGAAGAACCATGGGAGGAGCCGCCGCCGGAGCCGCCGCCCCAGCGCCCACCGCC
>NZ_RAWL01000360.1:0-8996 GCF_003668885.1 Corallococcus sp. AB049A
TTGCGCAGCGCCATGAGCGTGGAGGCGGGGCCGCAGTTGGCATTGCGGGCAGACGGGTCCCCCACCTGCTTCTCCGCGTCGAACTGGTTGACGTAGATGCCCTGGTACGCGTCCGCGGCGTCCGTCTGGTGGTTCTCGGCGCGCTTCTTCGCGAGCTCGTCCGCCTTGACCTGATTGACGAACTCCTCGCTGACCTCCCCGACCAGGCTCTCGTGGACCCAGCCCTGTTTCCCGGACCGGCTCTCCACGTAGACGAAACCCTCCTGGCTCACGGCGCCGTTGTCCGGCGGCGGGATGATCTTCAGCAGCGTCCCCTCCGTGAAGGTGGTGTTGATTCCGCTCTTCGTGGTCGGCCGCTGACGCTGGTTCGCGCCGTCCTTATCCGTGACCGACAGCCAGTCCCCCGCCTCCAGCTTCCCGTCGACTTGCGGAGCCGGAGGTGGCGGCGGCGGGCTCAGCGCGACCAGCGGCGACCTGCCGCGCTCGAACGAGGACACCGCGAAGTTCGTGACGGCCTTCGCGGCGGGTTGCAGCGGTGGGGCGACCGCCTTCTCCACGGCGGTGTTCGCGACGGTGCGCAGCAAAGGCCCCAGGGCACGGCGGATTCCATCAGTCGACATGTCTTGTGCTTCCCCCTCTGAACATCTTCGAGGATGAAAGCGTTCGAGACGCCGGCCGGCGAATTAAACCGGATTAAATCAGGCCCTAGACGCGGAAGCCGCTCACGACGCCCTGGATGCCCCGGAAGGCGACCTCCAGCCGCTGGATGGCGGACTCCACGTCCTCGTTGGCCCGCACGCTGTCCTTCATCATCCGGGAGAAGTCCGTCACCACCGCGGTCATCTGCACGATGCCCGCGTTCTGCTGGGTGAACGAGCCCACGATGTCCTGGGCCGCGCTGCTGCTGTCCCGCACGGCCTCCGTCAGCTCCTGGAGGCTCTGCCCGGAGGAGAGCGCCTCGTGGATGCCCTCCGCCATCTTCTGGTGGCTGCTCTCCAGGGACTCGGTGACGGCGCTCACCGCGGTGCCCATCTCCGACAGCAGGCCGCTGATGCTCTGCGCGCCGCGCTGGGACTGCTGCGACAGCGACCGCATCTCCCGGGCCACCACCGCGAAGCTGCGCCCGTGCTCGCCCGAGCGCGCCGCCTCGATGGCCGCGTTGATGGCCAGCACGTTGGATTGATCCGACAGGTCCTTGACCGTCTGGAGGATGGCGGACGCCTTGCGAGAGCCCTCCGTGAGCCGCCCGATGGCCGGCATCAGCTCACCCACCTGGGCGCGCAGGTGCTCCAGCGCGTCGCCGCTCTGGCGCAGCCGCGTCTGGCCCGTCAGGCTGGCCTGCTCCGCGCGCTTCGCGACCTGGAGCACCGTGTCGGCCTGCCGCGAGGCCTCCAGCGCCCGCTCCTGGATGTCCCGCATGGCCACGCTCGCCTCCTCGATGCTCGCCGACTGGCGGGTGAGGTGCTCGGACTGCTCGCGGCTGATGTGCGTCAGTCCCTCCACGCTGCCGGCCAGCTCCTTCAGCGTCTCCTGGAGGGTGACGGGGATGGTGCGCAGGCGCTGCACCAGGTGGTTGATGCTCTGGGCCAGGAGGCCAATCTCGTCCTCGGACCGGATGTCGATGACCTGGGTGAGGTCACCCTCGGTGGCGATGCGCGAGGCGACCTGCGTGAGCCGCGTCAGCGGCTGGGCCACCTGCGACACCAGCCACACCGACAGCGACGCGAGCACGCCCAGCAGGATGAGCCCCAGGAGGACCAGGCGCCGCTGGGAGCCCTTGTGCTCCTCCAGGGTGAGGGCGAAGGAGGCGCCCATCTTCTGCTGGTCCTCCTCGGTGGCGCGCTGGAGCGCGTCCCGCACCTGGTTGTAGCGCGTGGCCATCTCCGGGAGCCGGGCGGAGGCCTGGGCGTCCCTGCGGATCATCCGCTCGCTCGTGTCGCGGGCGAAGGCCACGTAGTCGCGCAGCTGCGCCTCCAGCGCGTCCATGCGCCCCGGCGTGATGGCGGGGTTGGTGCGCCCCTCGGCGACCCGCTGGAGGAAGCGCTTCGCGACGGCGTCCGACTCGGCCAGCTGCTCCAGGTCCTCCGCCGCGACCGCGTCCTGGAGTCCCCGTTGCAGCTGTTGCAGCAGCACGTCCAGGTCCCGGCTGAGGAGCACCGCGGGGACGTAGCCCTTCTCGATGCGCTCCAGGTGCTGCCGGGTGCTGCGCCCGAGCAGCTCCGAGAGCCCGATGATGGCGACGAGGAACAGGGCCGCGAGGACGGGGAGCAGCAGGACCTTGTGCTTGAATCGCATGGTGCCGGACTCGTTGTTCTTTCAGTCCAGCAGGGTGATGACCTTCAGCCCGGGGGTGGGGGTGCTCGCGGGCACGTAGCCCACGGCGCCGGGGTTCGCGCGCACGTAGGCGAGGACGTCCGCATCCGACGGCAGCTCCGGGGGCGGCACGTCGCGGCCGGAGAAGATGCGCTGCTGCCAGAAGGCCCGGACCGCGGGCAGCGAGCGCTTCAGCACCTCGTCGCAGAAGGCGGCGCGCACCGGCGAGCTGTCGTTCAGGTCCACCGGCATGGCGGTGACGCCTGAATCCCACTGGGTGCTCTTCTTGAAGAAGAGCTGCGAGAGCCGCGCGCGGCTCAGCTCGTTCACCGGGTTGTCCGGATGGACCACGACCTTGTAGGTCCCGGACGGCGCCCCCCGCGCCGGCCCGGCGAAGAGCCCGACAAACCCACACAACAAGAGCAGGACAAGCGTTCTCATGGCGTTTCCGGAAAGGGGGTGGGTCTAGAAGCTGAACTGCGTGCCCAGGGACAGGAGCCGCGTGTGGGGCTCCGGGTGGAGGAGCGCCGCCAGGTCGTCGGTGGCCTCGGGCATGGCGAAGCGGTTGCCGATGACGTTGTGGAACGACACCTTGAAGACGAGGTGCGGGTTGAACCAGTAGTTCACCCCCACGGCGGCCTCGCGGTGGCGCAGGTAGGTGAGCAGCTCGGGCGGCACGGCGGTGGCGGAGGCCCAGGTGCGCGAGCCCTCCACGCGTCCGGCCAGCTGCCAGTGCGGGGTGAGGAAGTACGCCGCCTCCACGTAGCCCGTACGCGCCTTGGACTGCTCGGAGAACAGGTTGAAGAACTCGGCCCGCAGCCACAGCGACTCACCCAGGTACTCGGCGCCCGCGCCCACGACGCCCAGCACGTCGTGACTGCCCTCCGCCTTCGCGGGGTCGCGGGACACGAACCCGGACGCGGTGAAGCGCAGTCCCTCCAGCGGCGCCCACAGCGCCAGCCGGCCGCCGAGCAGCTGTGACTCGATGATGCACACGCCGCCCTCCGCCTCGTCACAGTCCTGGACGAGGGGCTGCTTCAGGTCGAGGAAGCCGCCGTAGGCGTCGTACTCCACCATCCACTCGCCCGGCAGGTTGATGCGGCCGGTGAGCCCCAGGCCGTCGTAGTTCTCCACTCCAATCGTCGTGGGGCCGTACGTCCCCTGGGGCAGGGCGTTGAAGGGCCGCAGCGTGCCCACGTCGTAGATCTCCGAGTACAGCGCCAGGGGGAGCTGGTTGCGGCCCGCGCGCAGGCGGAACGCGTCGGAGAAGGAGTACTCCGCGAAGGCGTAGTCCACCTCCGGCTCCAGCGACTGGCCGGGGGCCTTCTCGAAGGAGAACTGCGTGTTGATGACGAGCCGCTCCATGGGGAGGGCCCGGACCAGCAGCGTGGTGCCCAGGTCCTGCAGGCCCACGTCCTCATTGCCGGCCAGGTAGACGTTCTCCCAGGTCTTGCCGGTGCTCAGGTGTGAGTACCCGTGGATGAAGAACTTCCCATCCGCCAGGGACATGCCGGACGCGGTGCCGGAGACCAGCAGGACTCCCAGACACAGGAGGAGCCGTCGCAGATGAAACATGGGAGTGCCTTTCAACGACGACCGAACGGGGGGCTGACTGGATTTTATGTGTATAAGAAAATTAAACCTCCTGTCCAGAGGAGGAGAGCGCTGAGCCGCGCACGGCCCTCCCCGAAACACCGCCGATATCTGGGGTGTCAAACGGGATCTTGGTTTGTTCGGGTTGTCGCGCTGGGCGGTGAAACGTGGTTTCACCGGTCTGGATGCGACACGGGAGGCGGGTGAGACATGCGCGCCGAGGGGGCTGCGCCTGTGGAGCCGCCGCGGGCACTCCATCCTGGTGCATGGCAGTTGAAACAACCATGCGGAAATCGAGAGGACTCCACTCGGAGCAAGGACTAGCGGCGCTTCGTCCAGTCCCGGAACGGGGTCGCCTTCCAGCCCGTCCACTTGGACGGATCGAACTCCATCAGCGAGCTGCCTGGCACCTTGACGAGGCCAAAATGCGGAAGGGTGAGGATTGGCGTTTGACCTGTCTCCACGTCGCGCTGGCCCAGGTCTCCTGCCTTTTCCTCACCCCAGCCAGCAGCCAGCGCGGACATGATCATGTCCTGGATCAACCCGACCCGTTCCTGACGGATCCGCAGATCCTCGTCCTGCAGGCCCAGGTTCTCCGGCTTGAACAAGAATTGGGCGGACGTCGTGTCGGGTGTGTAGCTCATGGGCATCTCCGACGTGTAGAAGCCGGGGCCAATGCCTTTTCGATGATTGATGCCGGCCTTGCTGGACATGACCAGATAGGTGTTCAAGGCGCGCCGGGTGGTATCCGTGTAAGGGTGCGCATACAGCGCCCAGGCGTCGCCGACCCAGTGCGACTTGGTTAGCACGGGCATCGTCGTGTCCGTTTTCCACTCTGGCGGCGGCTGCTTGCCGAACCGGGTGAAGAACTTCGCCTGGAGGACGAACTCGACGCTGGCATCAAAGAAGTACCCGCCCACCACCCGCAGGATGCACAGGCTGGCCAGGTCTTTCGCGGCGGAGAGGGCGGCCAGACGCTTGAGGCTCGTGTAGACGTGACGCGCGGTCTCGGCCACGGTCGTGCTCGCTTCACGGGTGTCCTGCTTCCACCAGGTGAACAACTCACTCATCGACATCACCCAGATCTTGGGGTTGATCCGGTGAAGGACTGTCTCGGCGACGCGCTTGTTCCGGGACTCACACCAGAACACGATGCGGTTCCAGGGGACGTTCGTGAGATGGCTGGCTGTCCGGACGCCCTGGAACGCCTTCTCCGAACCCTCGTCGAGGTCGCCGATCCAGGCAAAGTTGACCATGTCGACGCCGATCTTCCTCGAGCCTTCGGCGAACTCGACGAGTTCTTGAATCCCAGGCATGTGCTGGCTCCCTTTGTGACAGCGATTGGAAGGCTTGACGCTATCCTTTTCGCGCACTCGGGGTAAATCCAGTTCACGCAGCTGCAGGCCGCCGGGCCCTCCGTCTATCGCGCCCGCTGCAGGTGGATCATTGCCTCATCCAGCAGCGCGGCCACGCCCCGGCGCACCACGTGCACGACCTTGCGGTGATGTGACGAAGCCGGGTGCGTGTAGTGCGTGGACACCTTGTGGTGCAGCTCCGTGGCGCCCCACACCAGCACCAGGTCCGCCCACTCCAGGTCGCTCTTCGCGCGGTCCGCCGTGCGGCGCTCCGTGCCGTCCACCATGCGCAGGGAGATGGCGCCGCTCAGCTTCGCTTCCAATTCCTCACGCACCGCGGGCGAGCCGCCCACCACCACCACGCGCTGCACGCCGCGCTGGTGGCACATCTCCAGGAACGCCACCTCCGCTCGCCGGTTGGCGCTGCCGCCGCACCGCGCGCAGTGGCTCCGGGGCTCCACCCGCAGGGGCTCCCGGCCGCTCGCGGACGCCACCTGGAGGCAGCCGGGGTCCGAGCACACCTGGAAGAAGCGCTCGGCCAGGACCTCGGCCGCACGCTGGAGCTTGGGCTCGCTCATCCGCGCCTTGCCCGGCCGCGTGAGCCCTGCCTCCTCCAGCACGCCCCGGGCCTTCGCACGCGCGTCCATCAGCGTGACGCCCCGCTCCGCCAACCACCCGTCGATGTCCCTGTCCGCGCTCATCGCTTCGCCATCGGGGCAGAAGTAGCGGCGAACAGCTCCGACTGCATCGGAACGGGCCCTGAGGGCTGCGCCAGTCCGAGCGCCTCGCGCACCGGGCCGAAGCTCCGGCGGTGGATGGGCAGCACGCCCAGGGCCTGGATGGCCTGCACGTGCTGCGCGGTGGGGTAGCCCTTGTGGGCCGCCAGGCCGTAGCCGGGATACCGCGCGTCCAGCTCCGCCATCTGCCGGTCGCGCGTCGTCTTCGCCAGCACGGACGCCGCCGCGATGCTCAACGACAGCGAGTCACCCTTGATGATGCCCCGCTGCGGGGAAGGGCACTGCGGAATCGTGCGCGCGTCCACCAGCACGTAGTCTGGCTTCAGCCCCAGCCCCTCCACCGCGCGCCGCATCGCCAGCAGGCCCGCGTGGTAGATGTTGAGCTGATCAATCTCCTCCACCTCCGCCCGGCCCACCGCCCACGCCACCACGTCGCGCTTGAGCGCCTCCGCCAACGCCTCGCGCTTGTCCGGGTCCAATATCTTCTTCGAGTCGTCCAGCCCCTTGAGCTTGTAGCCCCGGGGCAGGATGGCCGCCGCCGCGACGACAGGACCCGCGAGCGGCGCCATGCCGGCCTCGTCCACACCCGCGACGTGCAGGAGGCCCTGCTCCCACAGCTCCGTTTCGAACTTGAGCAGGTGCCGCAGCCGCTGCCCCTCCGCCCGGTTCTTCTCCTGGCGCGACCGCAGCCGCTTCGCGAGCGCCTGCGCGCCCTGGCGGGGATCAGCTTCCAGCGCTTCCAGCAGCCCCTGGGGGATGGGCTGCGCCTGGGTGACGAACCGCCCGGTCAGCTCGGTGACCGAGCATGCGAGCAGGGCCTGCACATTTTCCGCGGACATGGGGGACCTTCGGGATTGCCTACCCGGCGGGTAGCGCTGTTGCACGGCTTACTGGAGCGGAGGAACACCAGTGCCGCGACAACACGCCCGCACGCACGCCGTCAGGCCAGACGGGCGGGCGGCGAGGCTGGGGGAGAGCCGGACCGACGCGGACGCACGCATGCGGGTTTGACGCATGGCGTAAGTGGTATCGCGTGCGGACGGGTGTGCACAACCGCCCGGCGGCCCGAGGCGGCGGATTTTCCGCGCGCGCCGGGCCTCACTGGCGGGTCTTCCCGTTCAATCCTGGAGCTTGAGCGTCACCGTGTCGGGAACAGGCGTGCAGTGACATGCGTCACACGTCCACTCCACGCGCTCCGCGTGCGTCACGTGCGAGCCCGCGGTGGCCACCACGCGGATGGGGCTGGGCGCGAGCGTTTCGTTGATGGCCGTGGTGACGCCGCGGTCATCCGTGATGCCGGTGATGCTGACGTTGGACTCCAGATTCGTGGCCGTCACCGAAGCGCCCTGGATGTACGCGCCGTCCGACGACATCACCTCCACGCGCAGCGACCTCGGCTCCGCGCAGGTGTCCTCGTGCCGGTTCGCGCTGGGGGCTTCATCACAGCCCGTCACCAGCACGCTCGCGAGGAGCCCCAACCAGCCCAGCCGCTTCCACTTCAGCTGCTTCTCCATCCCCACGCCCCCAACCCGTCCCATGCAGGGAATCTGGTACCGGGGGACGGGTGCTGCAATGCGTGTGTCAGGCTGCGGGCGCGAGCCGCGCATGGGCAAAACGTGCGGCCTCCGTGTCCGGATAACGATGCAGGATGTACCGGTAGATTTCCTCCGCGCGCACCGTGTTTCCCATCTTCTCCCCCTGCACGCGCGCCAGCAGCACCAGCGCGCGGGGCGCGGTGGGCGCATCCGGCGCTGAATCCGCCGCGGCTTCCAAAGCTTTGACCGACAGTGGGAAATCTCCTTCCACCGCCGCGGCCTGGCCAATGAACAGATGGTGTGCCGGCGAAACCTTCAGGCGGGGCAGAACGAGGAGCGCGCCATACAGCGCCAGCGCCTTCGCCACGTCGCGCGCCTCCACCGCCGCGGCGAGCTCCGCCTCCTGGGCGGCCTGGGCCGCTTCGGGATTCTCCACGCCGGCGGCCTCCGCCCGCACGGGCGCGTTCAGCACCGGCGGGGCCTGCATGGGAGAAGTGTCACCCAGCGCGGGCTCCAGGAAGTCGCGAGCGGGCAGGTAGTCCAGCACGTCGCCGTGCACGTACAGGACGAGCCCCAACACGTTCGCCGCCGCGAAGGGCACCAGGCACGTGAGCGCCTCCGAGAGGAGCCGGGGCACGAGGACGATGGGCAGGCCGAGCACCGCCTCCGCCACCCCGTGCAGCGCCCCATGCAGCAGGGTCAGCAGCAGGAACACCCCCGTCACCAGGCGAGCGTCGCGGCCCACCGCGCGGATGCACGCGAGCGCACGCAAGGGATTGAGCGCGGCGAGCACCGACCGTGACATCGCGGCCACCAGCAGCGCCCATGGCAGCCACAGGACCCCCAGGACCGCGAGCCCCCAGAAGAGCGGATCCGTCCAGAGGACGGGCGCGCTCAACGTCACCACCGGGTGGGCGACGCGCGTCAGGACGTCGGCGGAGGACGCGGACTCCAGGAGCCCCCACGCCCGCACGAGCGCGGGCACGAAGACGCCCACGCTGACGCACAGGCCGGTGAGTCCGGGCGCGAGGTTGTCCCGGACGATGTCGCTGAACCCGGGGGCCTCCGGCTCCTCTTCACCCCGCGCGGCGCCCCGCACGAGCGCGAAGAAGGACGCCCAGAAGACCCCCAGCGCGAGCGTGAGCGGCAGGACGGCGATGATCACGATGCCGACGACGGCCAGGCGCAGCACGGTCAGCGCGATGACGACGGCCACCAGCGTCTGGAGCCCCGGCCCGGTGAACGGGAAGCGCAGGGCCCCTGGCAGCCGCGCCGCCAGCGAGCGGTGCGAGCGGTGGCGAAGCAATACGTCCGCCGTACCGCCGCAGCGTGAGCAGACGGCGTACTCCACCGTGCCCATGCGCCGGGTCTCCACGCACGCGGGGCACAGCAGGGCGTCGCAGTGCACGCAGCGCCAGCCGGCGGCGGCGTCCGGGTGTCCCGCGCAGGAGGAAGGGGCAGGG
>NZ_RAWL01000361.1:0-8964 GCF_003668885.1 Corallococcus sp. AB049A
GAAGGGGGCTGCTGGGGGGCGTTCTGGCTCACTTCAGCTCCTCACTTACTTCTTGCGCAGGCCGGCGACGTCCTTCGCCACGCTCTTCTGGGCCGCGTCCAGGGCCGCCTTGGGGGTGGCGGTGTTCTTGAACACGGTGTTCATCGCGCTGGTGGCGGGGGTCCAGACCATGGACATCTCCGGCAGGTTGGGCATGGGCACCGCCACGTCCACCTGGTCCTTCATCGCCTTGAGCAGCGGATCCGCGGCCACCTTCGCGTCCTGGTACACCGCCTGGTTCGCGGGGCTCTGGCGGCCCTCCAGGGCCAGCGTCTTGCCGGGGCCCGCGTCGGTGAGGAACTTCGCGAAGTCGTACGCCGCTTCCTTGTTCTTCGACGGGGCGGCCACGTACACGCCCTCCACCGTCATCCAGGGCTTCATCGGCGTGCCCTTGTTCTCATCCAGCGTGGGCAGCCGGGCCAGGCCGTACTCCACGTTCTTGGCGACCTCGCCCAGGAACCACGGGCCGGAGAACACCATCGCGGCCTTGCCCTCGTTGAAGAGCGAGGTGATGAGCGCGCTGGACGGCTCCGCGGGGAGGATGGCGTCCTTGTTCTTCCACTTGAGGACCTGCTCCACCGACTTCACGTTGGCGGGCGAGTTCATCGTGGGGGCGTTCTTCGCGTCGAACACGCCGCCGCCAAAGCCGTTCATCACCGCCGCGTGGTAGTAGAAGTCGTTGTACGCGTAGGCCAGACCGAAGCGGCCCGCCTTCGCGTCGGTGAGCTTCTTGGCCATCGTCACCATCTCGCCGGACGTCTTGGGCGGCGTGGGGACCAGCTTCTTGTTGTAGATGAGCGTGATGACCTTGTAGTTCAGCGGCAGGCCGTACGCCGTCCCGCGGTAGGTCATCGCCTCCATCGTCGTGGGGATGAAGCGCTTCTTCGTCGCGTCATCCAGGAAGAAGTCGATGGGCTCCACCGTGTTGCCCGCTTCAATCCAGCCGCCCAGGCGGTCCTGCGCGAAGATGAAGAGGTCCGGCCCCTTGCCGCGCGGCACGGTGGCGGAGATCTTGTCCGCGTAGGCGTCGTACGGCACTGCCAGCGTGGTGACCTTCACCTTGCCTTCGTTGGCCTTGTTGTACTCGGCGACCACCTTCTCCAGCGCGGCCTTCTCCTCCGCGCGGTAGGCGTGCCAGAGCACCAGCTCCGTGGCGGCGAAGGACGGGACGGGCAACAGGCCGACTGCGCACAGACAGAAGGCCGCGAGCAACGTTCGCAGGTGCGTCATTGGGAAAATCCTCCGGGGTATCAAACGGAAAGCCGAAGCTCGGATTCAGCGTCGAAGAGATGCAGGGACTCCAGCTCCACCGTCACGGGGATGGAGGCGCCGGGCTCCGGGGTCGCTTGAGGGGGCAGGCGGAAGACCAGCGGGTTGTCTCCCAGGCGGGCGTGCACGATGAGCTCGTTGCCCAAGGGCTCCACCAGCTCCACGCGCGCCTCCGCGGGCGCGGACTCACCGCGCGCGGCGCTGCCCGCCGGCAGGATGTTGTCCGGGCGCAGGCCCAGCTTCACCTTGCGGCCGCCCTTCCCCGCCGTCGCCGGGCGCAGCTTCTGCGGCACCGGCAGCTTGAAGCCGTCACCGGTGAGCGACGCGCCGTCCGCGTCCAGCGTGGCGGTGAGCATGTTGATGGGCGGCGTGCCGATGAACTGCGCCACGAACACGTTGACCGGCTTCTCGTAGACCTCCAGCGGGGTGCCCAGCTGCTGGAGCTTGCCGTCCTTCATCACCGCGATGCGGTGGCCCATGGTCATCGCTTCGATCTGGTCGTGCGTGACGTAGACGGACGTGACCTGCAGCCGGTGCTGCAGCTTCTTGATCTCCGAGCGCATCTGCACGCGCAGCTTCGCGTCCAGGTTGGACAGGGGCTCGTCGAAGAGGAACACCGCCGGCTTGCGCACGATGGCGCGGCCCAGGGCCACGCGCTGGCGCTGGCCGCCGGACAGCGCCTTGGGCTTGCGGTCCAGGAGGTGCGAGATGCCGAGGATTTCGGCCGCCTCGTCCACCAGCTTGTCCATCTCCGGCTTGGGCGTCTTGCGGATCTTGAGGCCGAACTCCAGGTTCTGCCGCACGGACATGTGCGGATAGAGCGCGTAGTTCTGGAACACCATGGAGACGTCCCGGTCCTTCGGCGGCAGCGCGTTCACCGCGCGCTCACCGATGGAGATGGTGCCCCCTGAAATCTCCTCCAGGCCGGCGATCATCCGGAGCGCCGTGGACTTGCCGCAACCGGACGGCCCCACGAGGACCATGAACTCATGGTCGCGGATATCGAGGTTGAGCCCCTCGATGACCGACACGTCTCCGTAACGCTTCGCCACGTCCTTGAACGACACGCCGGCCATCAGGCCCTCCAGCAAGAGCCCCGCTCGCGCCGGTGACAACAGCACGTCCGGGTCTGGTTCTGCGCACGCCCCGCCGGGTGCCTCACGGCACGCGCCCGAGGATGCGCGCGGACAGCGGCGGGAGCGCCAGGTCCAGCGTGGCGCCAGCCTTCGTCCGCCCTCCGTTCAGCAAATCCTCCACCTCGCCGACGCCCGCCCACGCTTCCGGCCACGGCACTGAAGCCGTGCCCTTCGTCTTGCCGCGGTTCACCGCCACCACCACCGTGTCGCCGGACGCCTCGTCCTTGCGCTGGAAGACATACACATCGCCTTCCGTGTTGAGCGGCGCGTGCGTGCCGCGCGACAGGGCCGGGTGCGCGCGTCGGATGGCGATGAGGCGCTTGTAATACTCGCGCAAGGCCTCGTCGCGTTTCTTTCCCGCGCCAGGCTTCACCGCCTGCTTGCCCCACGGCATGTCGCTGCGGTTCGCGGGCCAGTCACCGCCGGCGCGGCCCACCTCTTCGCCGTAGTAGATGACGGGGATGCCGCTGGTGGTGAGCTGCAGCGTGGCGGCCAGACGGAAGAGCGGCACGTTGCCCTGAAGCTGGTGCAGCGCCCCGTCCACGTCGTGCGACGACAGGAAGTGCGACAGGTGGTGGCCCGGCGTCACCTTCGAGCGGGACTGGAGATAGCGGTCGAACGCCACCGCGCGGCCGCGCCCCTGCACGAAGCCCAGCGCGTTGCCCTGGAAGGCGAAGTCGAACCCGGCGTCCATCTCATCCGGGGTGAAGTACGGCGCCAGCCCCTCGACGTCGCCGCCCCACAGCTCGCCCAGGAGGAAGAAGTCCGGGGAGATCTCCGCGCGCGTGCGGCGGCGGTGCTCCTTCCAGAAGTCGTGGGACACGTGCTTCACGGTGTCCAGCCGGAAGCCGTCCACGCCGGAGCGCTTCGCCCAGTCGATCTGCGCGTCCAGCAGGTACTTCGCCACCTCCGGCCGCTCCGTCTTGAAGTCCGGCAGGCCCGCCACGCACGACGTCAGATCATCCGAGCCGCAGGTGCCCTTGTCTTCCGAGCGCAGCCAGTCCGGGTGGTCCTTCAGGTACCGGGAGTTGTAGCCCGGGTGGTTGTAGACGACGTCCAGCAGCACGCGGATGCCGCGCGCGTGCGCCGCGTCCACCAGCGCCTTGAAGTCCTCTTCCGTGCCGAAGCGCGGATCCAGCGAGTGGAAGTCGTCCGCCCAGTAGCCGTGGTAGCCCCAGTCCGGGAAGCCGGAGCCGGTGACGAAGCCCGGGATCTGCTTGAGCAGCGGCGTCACCCACAGCGCCGTCACGCCCAGCGAGGACAGCTCATCCAGGTTCGCGGTGAGCCCCTTCAGGTCCCCGCCGTGGAAGGTGCCCGGCGCCTTCACGTCCCCCTTCTCGTTGTTGGAGGGGTCGCCGTCCGCGAAGCGGTCCACCACCACGAAGTACAGCACCTCGTCCGCCCAGGGCCGCGCGGGCTCCTTCGTCGCCGGAGCCTGGGAGGGAGCCTGGGCCGGGGCCGGAGCGGCCTCCTTCACGGGTTCGGGAGCGGGGGCTGCCGGAGCGGCCGGCTGCGTCGCGGCGGGCTCCTGCGCGGGCTGGGTCGGCGTGGGGGCCGTGGCGCACCCCGCCAGACACAGGGCGACGAGGCCCTGGAGCATCGGGCGCCACCGACCGGGGTGGGAGACAGCGTTCGGTTGTGGGCAGGGGAGACTGGAGGACATCTGGGCGCGGCACTGTATCCAACAGTCTGGAAAGGGGTGAAGGGCCGTCGGGACAATCGGCTGATGCCGCAACGCGGCACGTCCCGGATGTCTTCCTCTGCACATCCGTGTGACGCATGGCGCGAGCGGACTCAACGGAGCGCGCGGTTCCTGCCGCACTGCGTCTCGGTTGGACGCCCTTTTCCATCCGACGTCACGGGGTGGATGCGCGGGCTCCGGCTCGGATCATCCAGTGGGTCACGCAAACCGTGAAATCGGCCCAAGGGTCTCCCGGGACAGGAGCGGCTGGTACCGTGCCCGGGATTTACACCCCCCCTGGAGGTTTCCCCTGAGAGTTCCATTCGCAGGACCCCGTTTGACGCGAGCGCTCGCGTTGGGCGGGCTGATGACCGCGCTCGTCCCGCTGTCGTCGCTGGCGGCGCCCACGTCCGTGACTGTCATTGGCGATCTGCAGAGCGAAGCGGGCTGTGCCGCGGACAACGACCCCACCTGCGCGCAGACGGCGCTGGCGTACGACACGAACGACGACAAGTGGCAGGGCTCGTTCAACGTGCCGGTGGGCACCTGGCACTTCAAGGTCGCGCTGGACGGCTCGCTGTCGCAGACGCACGGCGGCCCCGGCGGCGCGGACGTGGTGCTGAACCAGACGACGGCGGGCGCGGTGAAGTTCTACTTCGACGCGAACACGCTGTACGTGACGAGCAACCGCTCCGGCACCATCGCCACGGTGGCGGGCTCGTTCCAGAGCGAGCTGGGCTGTCCGGGTGACTGGCAGCCGGACTGTCTGGCTTCGATGATGCAGGACCCGGACGGCGACGGCATCTACACCTTCACCACGAAGGCGCTGGCCGCGGGCAACTACGAGTGCAAGGTCGCGCTCGACGAGCAGTGGACCACCGCCTACCCCGGCAGCAACGCTGCGTTCGAGGTGGAGAGGGATGGCCAGGAGATGATCTTCACCTTCGACTCCGGTGCGTCCAAGAAGGTGACCATCCGGGCCGCGGACGCTCCGGCGGGCAACCTGCTGCTGGCTCGGGCGCACTGGATTGCGCGCGACACGCTGGTGTGGACCCCGGAGGTCGCGGCCCCCGCGGGCACGGTGTTCAAGCTGCACACGGCGCCCACGGGCGGCATGACGTTGAGCAGCACCGGCGTGCAGGGTGGCAGCGCGGTGACGCTGACGGTGGATCCCTCGGGCCTCACCCCCGCGCAGGCGGACCGCTTCAAGAACCTCCAGGGCCGCACGGTGCTGAAGCTGGCCGAGGCGGACGTGGCCAACGCGGCCACGTGGCTCAAGGGTCAGGTGGCCCTGTCCGCGACGAACGCGGCGGGCGTGGTGCTGGACGCCACCAGCGCGCAGTTCGCGGGCGTGCTGGACGACCTGGACGCGTATGACGGCCCGCTGGGCGCCACGTTCGAGAACGGCATCCCCACGCTGCGCGTCTGGGCCCCCACGGCCAAGAGCGTGAACCTGCTCCTGTTCGCGGACGGCACCCCCACGTCCACCACCACCCGCGTGCCCATGACGGCCGGCGCCAAGGGCGTCTGGAGCGTCACGGGCGACGCGTCGTGGAAGAACCGCTTCTTCCTCTACGAGGTGGAGGTCTACGCCCGCAAGGAGGGCAAGGTCGTCACCAACCGCGTCACGGACCCCTACTCCGTGGCCCTCTCCATCAACAGCGAGCTGAGCCAGATTGTCGACCTGGCGGACCCCACGCTCGCGCCGCAGGGCTGGAGCACGCTGGCGAAGCCCGCGCTGGAGGCGCCGGAGGACATCGTCCTCTACGAGCTGCACGCGCGCGACTTCAGCATCAACGACCTGACGGTGCCGGAGAACGAGCGCGGCACGTTCAAGGCGTTCACCCGGGACTCGGACGGCATGAAGCACCTGACCCGGCTGGCGAAGGCGGGCCTGACGCACGTGCACCTGCTGCCGGTGTTCGACATCGCGACCATCAACGAGGACCGCGCGGGGCAGAAGCACCCGCAGGGCGACCTGGTGTCGCTGCCGCCGGACTCGGATCAGCAGCAGGCGGCGGTGAAGGCCGTGGCGGACCTGGACGGCTTCAACTGGGGCTATGACCCGTACCACTACACGGTGCCGGAGGGCAGCTACTCCACCAACGCGCAGGGCACGACGCGCACGGTGGAGTTCCGGGAGATGGTGCAGTCGCTCAACCAGCACGGCCTGCGCGTGGTGATGGACGTGGTCTACAACCACACCAACTCCTCCGGGCAGGACGCCAAGAGCGTCCTGGACCGCATCGTCCCCGGCTACTACCACCGCCTCAGCGACGACGGGAACGTGGAGACGAGCACCTGCTGCCAGAACACCGCGTCGGAGAACGCGATGATGGAGAAGCTGCTCATCGACTCCGTGGTGACGTGGGCCAAGGCGTACAAGGTGGACGGCTTCCGCTTCGACCTGATGGGCCACCACATGAAATCCAACATGGTGAAGCTGCGCGCCACGCTGGACGCGCTCACCGTGGAGAAGGACGGCGTGGACGGCAAGGCCATCTACGTCTACGGCGAGGGCTGGGACTTCGGCGAGGTGCAGAACAAGGCGCGCGGAGAGAACGCCACGCAGCTCAACATGGCGGGCACGGGCATTGGCACGTTCAACGACCGCCTGCGCGACGCGGCCCGCGGCGGTGGCCCCTTCAGCGGCTTGCAGGACCAGGGCTTCATCAGCGGCCTCCTGTCCGCCCCCAACAGCACCAACCAGGGCACGGAGGCGGATCAGAAGGCCCGGCTGCTGCTCTACGGCGATTGGATCCGCGTGGGCCTCACCGGCAACCTGAAGGACTACCCGCTGGTGGACGCCACCGGCAAGTCCGTGAAGGGCGAGGAGGTGAAGTACAACGGCGGGGCCCCCGTGGGCTACACGCTGGACCCGCAGGAGGTCATCACCTACGTCTCCGCGCACGACAACGAGACGCTGTTCGACGCGGTCCAGTTGAAGGCACGGCGCGACCTGCCCATGGCGGAGCGCGTGCGCATGCACAACCTGGGCATGTCGCTGGTGGCGCTGGGCCAGGGCATCCCGTTCTTCCACGCGGGTGATGAGCTGCTGCGCTCCAAGTCGCTGGACCGCAACAGCTACAACTCCGGTGACTGGTTCAACAAGGTGGACTGGACCTACCAGTCCAACAACTGGGGCGTGGGCCTGCCTCCGGCCCCGGAGAACAACGGCAACTGGCCGCTCTTCGGGCCCATGCTGGCGGACCCGGCGCTCAAGCCGGCGAACGCGGACATTCTCCGCGCGCGCGACCACTTCGAGGAGATGCTGACCATCCGCAAGAGCTCGCGGCTGTTCCGCCTGCGCACCGGTGACGAGGTGAAGCAGCTGGTGCGCTTCGAGAACACCGGTCCGGACCAGATCCCGGGCCTCATCGTGATGGCCATGCAGGACCACGGCACGAACGCGGAGGGCAAGCGCGCCATCGTGCTGTTCAACGGCACGGACGACGCGCAGACGTTCAAGTCGGACGGGTACAAGTCCCTGAAGCTCAAGCTGCACCCGGTGCTCCAGGCGTCCACGGACCCGGTGGTGCGCACGTCCGCGTACGACGCGGCCACGGGCGGCTTCACGGTCCCGGCGCGCAGCACCGCCGTGTTCGTCACCGACGACGCCGTGGTGGACCCGGATCCGGATCCGGATCCGCAGGACCCGGGTGATCCGCAGGATCCCCAGGACCCGGACGAGTCCGACGGCTGCAACTGCCAGAGCACGGTGCCCGGCCCGCTGGGCGCCACCAGCCTGCTGATGCTCTGCGGCCTGGCGCTGAAGCTGCGCCGCCGCCGGGCATAAGCCGTCACCGCCTGGAAATGAAGCGGGCCCCGGATGCGCGGTACGCGTCCGGGGCCCGTGGTGTTTTCAGGAGCGGGAAGCGCTCAGGGGACGGTGAGGATCTCCGCGCCCGTGTCGGTGACGAGCAGGGTGTGCTCGAACTGCGCGCTGCGCAGGCCGTCCGCGGTGACGACGGTCCAGTCGTCGTTCCACGTGCGGTGGTCCCAGTGGCCCTGGTTGATCATGGGCTCCACGGTGAAGATCATCCCGGGCTGCATGATCGTGTCGGCTTCCGGCTCGTAGTAGTGCGGAACCTGGAGCGCGGTGTGGAACGTCTCACCAATGCCGTGGCCGCAGTACGCGCGCACCACGCTGGTGCCGTTCTTCACGGCGTGGGCCTCCACCGCGCGGCCAATGTCGCTGATGGGCCGGCCGGGCTTCACCGCGGCGATGCCGATGTCCAGGCACTCCTTCGCGATCTGCACCAGGCGCTGGTGCTGCGGCTCCACGTTGCCCACCAGGTACGTGGCCGAGCAGTCGCCGTGGACGCCATCCAGGTAGATGGTGATGTCCAGGTTGACGATGTCGCCGTCCTCCAGCGCGCGGCTGTCCGGGATGCCGTGGCAGATGACCTCGTTGACGGAGGTGCAGAGCGACTTGGGGAACTTGTGGTAGTTGAGCGTGCTGGGGTAGCCGCCGCGCTTGAGGTAGGCCTCGTGCGCGATGGCGTCCAGCTCATCCGTGGTGATGCCCACGCGCACGTGCTGCGCGGTCTCCACCAGCACCTGCGCGGCGGCCTGGCAGGCGCGGCGCATGCGGGCGATGACGTCCGGCGACTTCACGTCCGGCTCGTTGCGCGAGCGCGAGGGACGGCCCGCCATGGAGTCCGCGTAGTCCGGCCGCGCGATGGTGAGCGGCACCACGCGGCGGGGGCTGACGATGCCGGGGCGGATGCCCTTGCGGTTGGTGTCCGTGCCCTTCTTGCGGGCCTCCACGGTGTCCGCGCCACGGTGGCACTTCTTGTACTTGGAGCCACTGCCGCACCAGCAGGCGTCGTTGGGCCC
>NZ_RAWL01000362.1:0-8889 GCF_003668885.1 Corallococcus sp. AB049A
CACCGCGCCCGGGCCCGCCGTGGCGCAGCCGTCCACCCCGCCCAGCCCGCACGGGCCCGCGGGGCCTCACGGTGGCGTGCAGCTGGGGACCTTCCCGGTCCTCGGCTCGCTGAGCCTGAACGGGCGCTTCGACCTCAACTACGAGCGCATCCATTACAACGACCACCCCTTCAAGTCGGAGGGCGAGAACGCGCTGCGCAGCTACCACCACTTCCTCTTCCTGACGCGGCAGTCCGCCGAAGACCCGGTGACCCTCACCCTGGAGGTCCTGTCACTCCAGTTCTGGGAGGTGGGCTACCGGGTGGGCGGCGCGTCCTGGCCGGTGAAGGTGTTCGCCAAGGGGGGCAAGATCCTGGTGCCCTTCGGCGGGGATCCGCTCTTCCATCACAGCTACGGAGGGCTCGCGGGCTTTGATCAGCGGGTGCTTCCGGTGGTGTTCGCCCGGGAAGGGCTGACGGTGAACGTGGAGCGCCGCCTGGGGCCGCTCGCCCTCTCCGGTGACGCCTACGTCATCGCCGGCTACCGGCTGAAGCGTGCCGACGCGGTGCTCAACCTCCAGTCGGACCTGGCACCGCTGGAGGACACCCCCCTGGGCGTCGGCGCGAGGCTTGGCGGCGCGTGGGGCCCCATCAACGTCTGGTACTCGCCCTACTTCAATTCGCTGGGCTTCGGGCGCCGCCTGTTCCTCCAGGCACTGGACGTGGCGGTGTGGCGTCCGCGTGGGCTCCCGGTGCTGGAGCACTTCTCGCTGGGCGCCGGGCTGCTGCGCGCGGACGTGTCCGGAGGCGAGGCGGAGGGCTACGGCGGGCCGGGCGCGGACTACTACCACTTCGCCAGCTACCTCCAGCTGCGCTACCACCCCACGGACTGGCTCTACGTCCAGTACCGGCAGGGGCTGCGCACCTTCGGAAACCGCCGGGGCCTCATCCTGGACTCGAACGCGCTCACCCGCGAGGACGCCTCCAGCCACAACGTGGGCGTGGTCGCGCGGTGGCGGGGCTTGAGCGCCGGCCTCTTCCAGTTCTGGAACCTGGAGAAGGTCGACGAAACGCCGGACGACTTCACGCGGCTGGTGGTGGCCTATGAGTTCTGACACCCGCACCGCGCTCCTCGCGACGCTGCTCACGCTGGCCCTGGGCTGCGCCGACTTCGAGCGGGGTCCCGTCTCCGCCGACGCCGGCCCGCCCCCCACCGATGGCGGTGGCGGAGGGGACGCGGGAAGCGCCGTGTCCTTCGCGAGCGACGTCCATCCGCTCCTCACCTCCGGCTGCCAGAGCTGCCATCGCGGCGGGGGCGCCGCGGGCAACACCTCCTTCCTGCTGACGGGCGATGCCGACGCGGACTACGCGGCGGTCATCTCCCTCACGGACACCTCCAACCCCTCCGCCAGCCGGCTGCTGCGCAAGACCTCCGGCGCGGGCCACGGCGGCGGAGCCATCTACGGGGAGGGCTCCCCGGAGTACCAGACCCTCCTCGCGTGGATCTCCGCAGGCGCCCAACCATGACGCACCTTCCTTCCGAGGCGGCCCCCATGAGACGACCCCTCCTGCTGCTGCTGCTCTGCGTGCTGAGCGCCTGCGCCAAACTGGAGACGCCCCACCCGGAGGTCGTCACGGACGGTCCGCACTCGGTGCTCGTGGGCCAGTCCATCCAGCTCACGGCCACCACGCGCGAGTCCACCGACGACGGCTACCGCTGGGAGAGCGAGGCCCCGGCCATCGCCACCGTGGACGACTCCGGCCAGGTGACGGGCGTCAGCGCGGGGGAGACCGCCATCAAGGTCACCGGCACGAAGTCGAAGCTGGAGGCGCGCCACGTGGTGGTGGTGATGGGCAGCCTCGCGAGCGACGGGGGCGTCGACCCCAGCCAGGTGCCCTACTACCTCGCCTGGTCCGGCTCTCCGCACGCGGACACCACCGCCGAGGCCTTCTCCCACTGGAACCAGGACGGCCTCGTCCCCGCCAGCTGCGCGCGTTGCCACAGCTCCGAGGGCTACATCGACTTCCTGGGCGGTGACGGATCCTCGCCCGGCAGGGTGGACGCCCCCGCGCCGGCGGGGTCGGTGGTCCGCTGCGAGACGTGCCATGACAGCGCCGCCGCGAGCCTGACCGCGGTCACCTTCCCCGCGGGCAAGCAGGTCACCGGCCTGGGCCCGGAGGCACGCTGCGTGGTGTGTCACCAGGGGCGCGCCTCCGGCAAGGACGTGGACGCGCAGATTGCGGACGCGGGCGTGGTGGGCGAGGACACCGCCTCCGCCGCGCTGGGCTTCACCAACATCCATTACTACCCCGCGGGCGCGACGCTCTTCGCCAGTCAGGCCGCGGGCGGCTACCAGTACGCGGGCCAGGTCTACGACTCGCGCTTCCGTCACGTGCCCAACTTCGACAAGTGCAACGAGTGCCACGACCCGCACACCACGCGAGTCCGCTGGGAGGCCTGCGCCACCTGCCACCCCGGTGTGACCGACGTCACGAAGGCCTGGGACATCCGGCAGATCGCCTCGCGCAACCAGGACTACGACGGGGACAACAACCGCACCGAGGGCATCTACTACGAGCTCCAGGGCCTGCGGGACCGGCTGCTCGCCGCCATCCAGCGCTACGGCGCGGAGCGGGCCCAGCCCATCTGCTACGGCAACACGCACCCGTACTGGTTCCGCGACACCAATGGGGACGGGACGTGCGGCCCAAGCGAAGCCGTCGCGGCCAACACGTACGCCAGCTGGACGCCCCGCCTGCAGAAGGCGGCGTACAACTACCAGCTGTCCCGGGTGGATCCGGGCGCGTTCGCGCACAACGCGAAGTACATCCTCCAGCTGCTGCACGACTCCACCCAGTCGCTGAACACCGCGCTGAGCGTGCCCTTCGACACGTCGCTGCTGGTGCGCAACGACCCGGGCCACTTCAACGGCGCCAGCAAGGCGGCGCGCAACTGGGACTCGAGCGAGACCGTCCAGGCCAGCTGCTCGCGCTGCCACAGCGGCGCGCAGGGCTACCGCTTCTTCGTGCAGTACGGCGTCGGGCAGCTGGTGCCGGAGACCGCCAACGGCCTGGAGTGCTCCACCTGCCACGAGAACTTCGAACCGGACTACGACGTCTTCGTCCCCGCCCAGACGTGGCTGCCGGACGGCAAGACGGTGAACCTGCCGGGCCAGGACAACCTCTGCGCCAACTGCCACATCGGCCGCGCGTCCAAGGCCACCATTGATACGGCGCTGGGCGCGGGGGGCACGCCGCGGTTCCAGAACGTGCACTACCTGCCGGCCGCGGGGACGCGCGAAGGGACGCTGGCGCGGATTGGCTACGAGTACCCCAACAAGACCTACGCCGGGCGGCTCACGCACATGGGCGGCGTGCAGTGCACCAGCTGCCATGTCCCGGGCAAGAGCAACCACACCTTCCGCATCCAGGACGTGTGGAACGAGCGCTGTGAGACGTGCCACGCGGACCAGGGCACGGCGGAGCAGATCCGCCTGGTCCACATGGCGGACTATGACGGCGACGGGAACACGGCGGAGTCCCTGGCGGCGGAGGTGCAGGGCATGGCCGCGCGCCTGCTGACCGCCATGCGCGGGGTGACGGGCAACGGCCTCTGCTACAACGGCGACGTCAATCCGTACTTCTTCAAGGACACGGACAAGGACGGCACCTGCGGCGCCACCGAGTCCGTCTCCGCCAACGCGTTCGCGCCGTTCACGCCGGCGCTGGTGAAGGCCGCCCACAACTACCAGCTGAGCAAGAAGGACCCCGGCGCCTGGGCCCACAACTTCAACTACGTCGGGCAGCTCCTCTACGACAGCGTGGAGGACCTCACGGGGGTGGCCCCCTTGAACATGCTCCGGCCTTGAGGCTGGAATCCGCGTGTGCGCGCCGTCACTCGCCGGGACAGGCCCGGCGGGCGCGGTCGCCGAGGAACGCGGACCCATGAAGCCCTTCCTGTTCTCCCAGCCCTTCAAGCCGGCGCGCCTGGCCTCCAGGGCGTTGCTCGTCCCCCTGCTCCTGCTGCTGGGAGGCCCTGTCGCCTGTGGCGATGACGGCCCGGATGATCCCCGTCCCGACAGCGGCACCCCGCCGCCCGTGGACGCCGGCTTCGATGCGGGCACGCGCACCGACGCGGGCACGGACGTGGACGCGGGCGCCGGCACGGACGCGGGCACGGAGGACGATGCAGGCACGGAAGCCGACGCGGGCCCCTACGACGCGGGCACCTACGACGCGGGCCCCTACGACGCGGGCGTCGACCTGGACGGGGGCATCTACTACCCCGACGCGGGCATCGACATGGACGCGGGCACCGACGGTGGCGTGCTGGGGTGCACGCCCAGCGGCTGGGTGGATCAGGCGCCGGACCTGAGCGTCATCCAGAACACGTCGCTCGACATCAAGGCCCGGCTGGAGGCCATCCCAGGCCTGACCGTGGTGCAGGAGCGGACCAGCAACGTCCCCGTCGGCTACCGGTTCTTCGTCCTGAAGTACAACCAGCCGGCGGACCACGCCCACCCGGAGTGCCAGCGCTTCGAGCAGGACGTCACGCTACTGCACAAGGCGGACACCAGTCCCATGGTGCTCTCCACGAGCGGCTACAACCTCACCCTCAGCACCGGCCGCACGGAGCCCACCCAGCTCCTGTCCGCGAACCAGGTCTCCGTCGAGCACCGCTTCTTCGAGGAGAGCACCCCGGCCCCCGCGGACTGGAGCCACCTCACCATCCGCCAGTCCGCGGATGACTTCCACCGCCTCACCCAGGCGCTCAAGCTCATCTACACCGGCAAGTGGGTGTCCACGGGCGGCAGCAAGGGCGGCGAGACGGTGGTGTTCTTCCGCCGCTTCTACCCGGATGACGTGGACGCCACCGTGGCGTACGTGGCGCCCATCGCGAAGCGCAACGACGAGCGCTTCGTGACCTTCCAGGAGACCGTGGGCGGAGACGCGCAGCTCGCGTGCCGCGAGCGCCTGTGGGCCTTCCAGCGCGAGGTGCTCTCGCGGCGGGACCGGATGCTCACCCTCGTGGACGAATACGCCACGAACAACAACCTGACGTACTCCCAGCTGGGCCGCGAGCTGGCGCTGGAGCACGCCGTCATCGAGACCTACTTCGCCTTCTGGCAGTACTTCCCCGCGTCGACCTGCGCCACGTACATCCCCGAAGCCACAGCCACCACGCCGGATGGGGACCTGTTCGAAGCGCTGGACACCGTGGTCGGCATCAACTCGTTCTCGGACCAGGGCATCACCCCGTACGCGGCCTACTACTACCAGGCCGCGGCGGAGCTGGGCTGGCCCCAGCCCTATGAGAAGCACCTGGGCGCGCTCATCCACTTCCCGGACACCGACACCGGCGAGGTGTACTCGCCGCCGGGCATCCCGTTCGTCTTCCGCCCGGAGGCCATGCCGGACATCCAGGATTGGGTGTCCACGCAGGGCCAGCGCCTGATGTTCATCTACGGCAGCTACGACCCGTGGACGGCGGCGGCCTACGTGCTGGGCAACGCGCAGGACTCCTACCTGTACACGGTCCCGGGAGGCACGCACGGCTCGCGCATCAGCCAGCTGCCCGCGGCCCAGCAGGCGGAGGCGAAGGCCACGCTCAACCGCTGGATGGGCATCGCCCCGCTGAAGCGCGCGCCCAAGTACCTGCGCTCGGAGGAGCCGCCCATCGTCGGCCCCCACGTGCCGCCCCGCCTGCGCTAGGCGTCGCGGAACCAGGCCTCTTCAGCGACCCATCTTGTACGGCCCGCCCCGCTCCAGCGCCCGCTGGTACGCGGGGCGCGCATGGAGCCGGTCGAGGTAGGCCGTGAGGTTCGGCAGCTCCGCCAGCAACCGGAAGGACTTCGCGGCCTCCAGCACGAAGCTCAGCTGGATGTCCGCGCCCGTCAGTGAATCACCCACCAGGTACTCACGGCCCTGGAGCGCGCCCTCCAGGTACGTGAGGTGGTTCTTCAGCTCGGAGTCGATGCGCGGCTTGATGGGCGCCGCGGCGTCCCCCAGCCGCTTCACGTAGAGCTGCTGCACGATGGGCAGCATCGCGGAGCCCTCCGCGTAGTGGAGGAAGTGCGTGTAGCGGTCCAGGTCCTCCGGCGCGGGCGAAAGCCGGCCCTGGCCGTACCTGCGGATCACCGACTCGATGATGGCGCCGGACTCCGCCAGCACGCGGCCGCCGTCCTCCACCAGCGGCGACTTGCCCAGCGGGTGGATGGCCTTGAGCTCCGGCGGAGCGAACCCCGTCTTCGGGTCGCGCTCGTAGCGGACGACCTCGTAGTCGAGCCCCAGCTCCTCCAGGAGCCAGAGGATGCGCTGCGAGCGGGATTCGGAGAGGTGGTGGACCTTCAACATGAGGGGAGGGCTCCTGGCACGTGCGCCGGGCACACTCTCCCAGGTCGCTCCTCCGGACCCGCGTCATCCGGAGGAGCGGTGTTCAGCACTAGAACGCGGCGCCGCTGGCGCGCTTGCCGGGCGAGCTCGTCAGGCTGGACACACCTGTGTGCAGCACGAAGGAGCCCGTGGAGGCCCCATCCGGGCCGCGGTTGGCGGACACACCGTCCGTGCCCGAGAGCGACGAGGCGAACGTGGCCGTGTCCACCACCGTGCCGGCGCTGTTCTTCACCGTGACGGTGTCACCGCTGTTGCCCAGGTTCAGCATGCCCGTGGACGCGGCCACCGCGCCCACCGTGCCGGAGGGGATGCCCGCCGCGCCGCCAAACACCACCACCGCCTTGCCCGCCGCCACCGTGGTGCCGCTGGCGAAGGTGTGGCGCACGCCCGTGCCGTCCGACACGGTCCAGCCGCCCAGGTCCACCGCCGCGGTGCCGCTGTTCACCAGCTCCACGAACTCGCCGTTCACATCCGAGCCCGGCTCGTTGAGCAGCACCTCGTTGATGAACACCTTGCCCGTGCCGCCGCCGGTGCCGCCCGTGGTGATGGTGAAGGCCGCGTTGGACAGGTCCGTGACGGTGGCGTTGCTCGCGTCGCTCACGCGCACCCACGCGGTGGTGCTGGCGCTGGAGGGCACCGTCCACGCCACGCCGCCTCCTGAAGCGCCCGTGCTGGACGTGATGGCGGTCCACGTGGAGCCGTTCAGGGAATACTCCACCTTCACGTTGGTGATGCCGGACGCCGTCCAGGTGATGGTCTGCGAGGAGCCCGCCGGCCAGCTCTCACCGCCGTTGGGCGACAGCACCGTCACGGACGAGGACGTGGCGCTGTCCCCCGGGATGAGGAAGTCCTTGATGACGCCCATGTGCTGCATGCCGGACGCGCCGCTGTCACCCGACAGCGCCGGGGAGATGTCGGAGAGGGGCGAGTACACGCGCGTGTCCACCACCAGGCCGTTGGCGAACGTGCTGGAGCCCATGACCACCGGCGTCTGGTAGGCGCGCAGGTCGTTGTCCACCAGCACGTGGTCGTACGGCGAGTTGCGGCCCGCGTTGGTGTTGGTGTTGCCATTCTTGTCCGCCGGGTACGGCGACGCCGTGGACACCACGCTGGAGAAGGTGCTGAAGGTCGCCTCGCCGCGGCTGCCGGTGTTGAAGTCACCGCCGATGACCAGGTAGTCGCTGGCGGGCACGTTGGCGTTGATGAACTTCACCAGGTTGGACGCCTCCGTGTTGCGGACGCTGGAGCCCGTCGTCAGCAGGTGCACGCTGATGGCCCACAGGTCCTTGGGCCCCGGGATGTCGATGCGCGCCCACGCGAAGTCGCGGTTGGACACCTGCGTGTCGTCCCACTCACCGGCGGCGATGATGGGGTAGCGGCTGATGATGCCGTTCGGAATCTGCGCGCCGCCCTCGCGGTAGTAGGAGAAGCCCGTGCCGAACGCCGTATCCACGAAGCCGCGGAGGTCCGCCGCGGAGTCCGTCTTGTAGTTGAACTCCTGGATCATCACGATGTCGGGGTCGGTGCCCTGGAAGATGCGGATGCCGTGGCCCGGGTCGTAGTCCTGCCCCGTGCCGCTGCTCAGGTTGGCCGCCATCAGGCGCAGCCGCACGTTCAGCGCGTCCTCGCGCGCCACCAGACGCGGCGCCGTCTCCTCCGCGTCCGCCTCCACGGAGCCACCGCACGCGCTCAGCGCCGCGCACAGCAGCGTGAAGGACCACGTACGCCAAAAGGTGGCGGACCGCGGGAAGAGGTCTTGTTTCAGGCTCACGATGTTTCATCCTGCTCCCGGAAAAAGCCGGAAGCCGTAGAGGTTCATGGACGTCACGGCAGGGCCGCGGACGCAGTATTCCGCGTACACGACGCCACCGCCGTTTATCCGTCACATTCCTTGAAACGTTGCGTGAGCGGCGCATCCCGCCCGGCGGGGACGCGCAATGTTACGCATTGTTACATCGCGGCCGTGGTGGACAGCGCGACGAAGGCGTAGCGCAGACCTTTACCCAGGGTGACGAAGACGACGAAGGGAAAGGGCCGCACGCCCACGAAGCCGCCCGCGAGCACGAACGCGTCCCCCAGGATGGGCAGCCACGCCATGAGCAGCGCGGGCGCCCCCCAGGTGCGCAGGTTCGCCTCCACGCGCGCCATGCGGGGGCCCTCCTTCTCCCGGCGGCGCGCCACCCAGCGGCCCACCGCGCCGCCTCCGCCGCGAGACACCCACTGACCCAGGATGTAGAGCGTCAACGCGCCCAGCACATTGCCCACGGTGGCGACGACGGTGGCCACCACCGGCGGCGTGCCGTTGTAGATGAGGGCGGCGAGCATCGCCTCGGAGGGCACCGGCACCACGGAGCCCGCCAGCATGGCGACGAAGAACATCCCGGGAAGGCCCCAGGTGGACAGGACGGACGGCTCGGCGGGCATGGGAGGCCTGGGGCCATACACCCGCGGCGGGGCTTTCGTCTTCTCCCGCGTCGCCGCTCCCCTGCCCTCCACCCTGCCCCCCGGTGCCGGAGGC
>NZ_RAWL01000363.1:0-8884 GCF_003668885.1 Corallococcus sp. AB049A
CCCCCACGCTCCATCCCCACGGCGGGCCCGGTGCCAGCACAGGCGCCGGGCCCGTCGCGCTTTCTCCCACCCCAGGACGCCTTGACTTCCAAATTACGACGATAATATTACGACCGACATCAAAGGAGCCGCACATGACCGCCAGCTACATCGTCGACGCCGTCCGGACCCCGCGCGGGCGCGGGAAGATGGGCAAGGGAGCCCTGACGGGGCTGCACCCGCAGGAGCTGCTCGCGCAGACGCTCAACGCGCTCCAGCGGCGCGGCGGCTGGGATGCTCGCGAGGTGGGTGACGTCATCGCGGGGTGCGTGTCCCAGGTGAACGAGCAGGGCGCGAACATCGCTCGCAATGCCGTGCTGGCGGCGGGCTGGCCGCAGGGCGTGTCCGCCGTGTCGCTCAACCGCTTCTGCGGCTCCGGGCTCCAGGCGGTGAACTTCGGCGCGATGGGCGTGGCCTCCGGCGCCATGGACTTCGTGGTGACGGGCGGCGTGGAGAGCATGTCCCACCTGTCGCTGGGCGCGGACGGCGGCGGCCAGGACGGCGGCAACGTGCGGCTGCGCGAGCGCGTCTACCAGGTGCCCCAGGGCATCAGCGCGGACCTCATCGCGACGCTGGAGGGCATCACCCGCGAGGACGTGGACGCGTGGGCCCTGCGCTCGCAGCGTCAGGCGGCGCGCGCCATCGAGGAGAACCGCTTCGCCAGGTCCCTCTTCGCGGTGAAGGACCCGGCCACCGGCGCCGTGCTGCTGGAGCGCGACGAGTACCCGCGCCCGGACACCACCGCGCAGGGCCTGGCCGCGCTCAAGCCCGCGTTCATCGCCATGGGCGAGACGGCCGTGGGCCCGAGCGGCGAGACGCTGGACGGCATCGCGCTGTCCGCCTACCCGCAAGCGAAGCGCATCCAGCACGTGCACACCGCGGGCAACTCCAGCGGCATCGTGGACGGGGCCGCCGTGGTGGCGCTGGCGTCCGAGCGCTACGTGAAGGAGAAGGGCCTCAAGCCCCGCGCCCGCATCCGCGCCATGGCGACGCTGGGCACCGAGCCGCTCATCATGCTCACCGCCCCCGCTCCCGTGAGCGAGAAGGCCCTGCGCATGGCCGGCATGAAGGCGGGCGACATCGACCTGTGGGAGATCAACGAGGCCTTCGCCGCCGTGGTGCTCCAGACGACGCGCGCGCTGGGCATCGACCCGGAGCGGGTGAACGTCAACGGCGGCTCCATCGCGCTGGGCCACCCGCTGGGCGCCACCGGCGCGATGCTGCTCGGCACCGCGCTGGATGAGCTGGAGCGCACGAACAAGCAGACGGCGCTCATCACCATGTGCATCGGTGGCGGCCAGGGCATCGCCACCATCATCGAGCGCGTGTAGCGCTCAGCGCTCCCGCAGGACCCGCACCATCGCGTTGAGGCGCTCGCGGATGTCCGCGATGCGCCCGGGCTCCTGGGCCTCCAGCGCCAGCCGGAACGCGGCGATGGCGGACGCCAGCTCCTCGCGCGGCAGGCCGGTGAGCTGGACGAACAGCGCATCCGCCCGCGCGAGCGCGGTGGTGTTGGGCAGGGCGTCGCGCGGGTGCAGCTTGAGCGCCGCCATCCGCTGGCGCGCCTCCTCAATCTGCGCCGGCGTGAGGCGGCCGGGGCGCTGCTGGATGACGAAGGCCTCCTTGCGGCCGGTGGCCACCACCGTCACCTCCACCTCCAGGATGCCGTTGAGGTCGTAGGTGAAGCGCACGTCCACGGCCTGCTCGCTCGCGGGCGCGGGCGGCAGTCCCTGGAAGCGGTACTCGCCCAGCTTGACGTTGTCTTCGCAGCGGGCGTGTTCGCCCTGGTAGATCTCCAGCTGGATCTCCCGCTGGAAGTCGCTGCTCGTGTAGTAGCGCTCCACGCGGCTGGTGGGGATGACGGTGCCTCGCTCCAGGATGGGGCTGAAGACGCCGGTGACGTGCTGCCGCCCTGCCTGCGCCAGCGTGGCGACGCCCATGGTGAAGGGGGCCACGTCGGTGACGACCAGGTCCTCCACCGCGCGGTCGCCGCCCTTCATCGCGGCCTGCACCGCGGCGCCCAGCGCCACGGCCTCGTCCGGCGGCAGCTTGCGCAAGGGCAGCCGGCCGAACAGCTCCGCGCTCATCGCCGCCACGCAGGGCATGCGGGTGGAGCCGCCCACCAGCAGCACCTCGTCCACGTCCTTCGCCTGGAGCGACGCGTCCTGGAGCGCCTGACGGATGGGGCCGCGCATGCGCTCCAGCACGGACGCCCACGCCTGCTCCGCGTCGTCGCGGGTGAGCTCCAGGTCCACCGTCAGCCGGCGGCCCTTGTCCAGCGGCAGCTCCGGCAGCACCACCCGCGTGCGCTCGGAGGCGGACAGCCGGCGCTTGGCGGCCTCGCAGGCCTCGCGCAGGCGGGACCACGCGGCGGCGTGCTCCTCCAGGTCCACGTCCTGCTTCATGCGGACCTCGCGTGCCACGTGACGCGCCAGCGCGGTGTCGAAGTCCTCGCCGCCCAGCCGCGCGTCTCCGGCGGAGGACTGGATTTCGATGACGCCTTCGATGATCTCCAGCACCGTCACGTCGAAGGTGCCGCCGCCCAGGTCGAGCACCGCCACGCGCATCTCCCGGTCGCGCTCGTGGAGGCCATAGGCCAGCGCCGCGGCGGTGGGCTCGTTGATGATGCGCTCGACCTTCAGGCCCGCGATGGCGCCCGCGTCGCGGGTGGCCTGCCGCTGGAGGTCTCCGAAGTAGGCGGGCACCGTCACCACCGCCTCCTCGATGGTCACGCCCAGCGCCGCCTCCGCGTCCCGCTTCAGCGCACCGAGCACCAGCGCGGACAGCTCCTGCGGCGAAAAGCTCCGGCCGCCGATGACGCGCTGACGGTCCGTGCCCATGTCGCGCTTGAAGGCCGCCGCGCCGGAGGCCGGGTCCAGGACCGAGTGGGCCTTCGCCGCCGCGCCCACCAGCACCTCGCCCGCGGCGTTGATGCTGACCGCGCTGGGCGTGAGGATTTCGCCCAGGGCGTTGGGCAGCACGGTGGGCCGGCCATCGCGCAGCACCGCCACCAGCGAGTACGTCGTCCCCAGGTCGATGCCCAGGATGGGCTTTGTGCCTGAACCACCGCTCATCGTCTCACCTCTGGCATATCCGTCCCAGCGCCTGCTCGAACGCCGTGAAGGCCTCGTCCATCTTGCGCTGGCGGTCCCGCAGCGTCGGGTCGTCCTTCGCGCCGAAGACGGCGAGCTGGTTCTCCAGCCGCGTCCTCAGCGCGATGCGCTCGTCGTACAGCGCCTTGCAGTCGCCCTGGTCCCCCAGCTTCACCACCGACTGGAGGTAGTTGCACCCCTTGCTGCGGTCCAGGATGGAGAACTGGACGCAGAGCCCGAACGCAGCCTGCCGGGCGGCCTCCACGCGCTCCTGTCCGGGCACGCGGCTTCCCACATCGGGACGGGAGCGGAGGTTCTGGACGACCAGGGCCACGACGAGCAGCGCCACCACCCCCAGCACTCCCAGCGCCACCTTGAAGCCCCGGGACGCGCCCTTCGGGCCCCAGGGGTCCGCCACGGGCTCAGGAGCCGCGCTCGCCGCTTTCGGCGCGGGCAGGCTTGGGGCCTGTGCGGCAGGCGATGCATCCCCCGCCTTGGGCGAGGGGCCGGTCTCCTTCCTCCGGCGCTCGCCACGCCGGTCCTTCCTGGCCTCGGGCGGCGCGGGGCGGTCCAGCGCGAGGTACAGGAGCGGCGCGTGCTGACGGAGCAGGTGGACCGCGTCCGTGGCCTCTTCGGGACGCACCTTCGCCAGCGCCAGGAACGCGGCCCGCGCGCGCTCCACGTGCCCGTCGAGCACGACCTTCGCGAGGGTCCTGCGCAGCGTGCCGCTGAAGGTGTCCGGCAGCGCGTTCAGCTCCAGCACCAGCGGCCAGAGCGGGGCCACTTCCTCGGAGGCGAAGGCATCCGACAGCCCCTCCGCCTTCACCCAGGCCACGTACCGCTGCGCCAGCTCGCGCGCCGGACCGGGGAGGACATTCAGGTGCAACAGCAACACGAACTGCACGAACCAGCCGGGGGGCGGGGGCGGCTCCTCGGGGTTGTTCCCCATCCGCTCGAAGGCGGCCTGCCCCACCTTCCACGCGTGCGCCACCTCGTCGAGCTCCAGCAGCCGGTTCGCCACCATCCACAGGAACCGGTGCGGCGCCGAGCGGCCCAGCAGCGAAATCTCCGCGTCCTCCAGCGCGCGGGGAAAGCGCTGCGCCAGCTCCGCGAGGAAGCCCAGGTGCCCCTGCCGGTACGCGTCGCGGTACGCGGCCAGCGCCTCCGGGACGCGGTCCGCGGCGAGCAGGGCCTCCACCAGCCATTGCCGGGGCTCCACTTCATCCTGCAGGGCCTCCACCGCCCGGCGCGCCACGTCCACCGGCGCCTCCGGAGGGGCATCTGGCGGCAGCGCCCGGAACTCCGCGCGGAAGCGCTCCAGCGAAGCCGGCGTGGCGGCGACAGGAGACGTGGGCCCGGATTCGGGCGCCGGCTTCGCGGCCTCCTCCAACGGCGCCGCCTGGGTGCGAGGGGCCTCGCGTCCCTCGCGGCGCGCGAGCACCGTCTCATAGGCCTCACGCAGGCGCGCGAAGCCCTCCGGGTCCGTCTCCGGCTTGCGCGTCTTCAACTTGCGCAGATACGCGCGGCGGATGACGTCGCCACCGGGGTCGGCTTCCACGTCCAACTCCCGGAGCGCTTCCTGGAAGTCCATACGGACGCCGACGATAGCGTGCGCGGGCGCCTACCGCACCCGGCTCACTTCCGCCCCCTGGCAGACGTTCCCCAACGCCTGCTCGAAGGCCGTGAAGTCCTCGTTCGTCGGGCGCTGGCGTTCCTGGGACGCAGGGAGGCTGCTCCCACGGAAGGGAGCGAACGGATGCCCCAACTGCTGCCTCAGCGCGAGGAACTCCGCGTCCATCGGCGTGCAGTCGCCCCTCTCCCTCCGCGCCACCAGCGCCCGGAGGCCGACGCAGAACGGGTGGTGGCCCGTGCCACGGAACTGCTCGCAGAGCACCTGCCCCTGTCGCTGGGCAGAGGCCATCCACTGCTCTTGCTCGCTCGGCCCCTCCGAGCGCATGCGGAGGATGGGGACGCTCACGGCCACCGCGAGCAGCGCCACGACGACCACCACCCCCATCGCCACCTTGAAGTTCCGGTAGGCTTTTTCAGTCTCCTCCTTCGAGAGAGCAACGGGGCCCGGAAGGCGCTCCGGTGAGGGTCCGGTGTTCCCCACCCTGGGCAGCATCGGAGCGCCCAACAACTGATTCAGCTTCGGGGCATGCTGGCGCAGCGCATGGATCGCGTCCACGGCCCCCTGGGGCAGGTTCCTCTCCAGTTCCCGGAGCGTGAACCGCGCTCCCTCCAGGTCCTGGTCGAGCACGAGCCTCACGAGGCTCCTGCGCAGCGAGCCGTTGAACGTGTCCGGCAGGGCTCCCAGCTCCAGCACCAGCGGCCAGACGGCGCTCACGTCTCCGGACTCGAAGGCGTGCGACCTGCCTTCGCGCTCCATCCACGCCACGTAGCGTCGCACCAACTCCCGCGCCAGGCCGGGGCGGTTGTTGAGGTGCATCAGCAACGCGAAGTTCACGAACCAGGGGTGGGGTGGAGGCGGCTCCGTCGGGGCCGAGCCCGTCCGCTCGAAGGCGACCCGCGCCACCTTCCACGCGCGCTCCACGTCATGGAAGTCCAGCAGCTGGTCCGCCAACCGCCAGAGGAAGCGGTGCGGAGCGTCGCGTCCCAGCAGCGCGATCTCCGCGTCCTCCAGCGCGCGGGGAAAGCGCTGCGCCAGCTCCAACAGGAACCCGGCATGGCCCTGCCGGTACGCGTCGCGGCACGCCGCCAGGGCCTCCTTGTCGCGGTTCGCACGGAGCAGCGCCGCCACCAGCCATCGCCGGGGCTCGGCCGCATCCTGCACGGCCTCCACCGCGCGGCGCGCCAGGTCCACCAGCACTTCCGGAGGCGCATCCGGAGGGAGCGCCCAGAACTCCGCGCGGAAGCGCGTCAGTGCATCCTGGATCGGCGCCACCGTGGCGGACGCAGCTCCAGGCTGGGGATGCTGCTGCGTGGCCTGGGTCCAGGGTGCCGCCTGGGTGCGCGGCCCCTCGCGTCCCTCACGGCGCGCGAGCACGGTTTCATACGCTGCGCGCAGGCGGGCGAAGCCCTCCGGATCCGTCTCCGGCTTGCGCGTCTTCAACTTGCGCAGGTACGTGCGGCGGACCGTGTCGTCCCCGGGGTCCGCGTCCACGCCCAGCTCGCGGAGTGCCTCGTCGAAGTCCATGCGGGCCGCACGATAGCGTGCGCGCAACCACCGCACAGCGGGGCCCCCCGGGCACCCGCGCGGACCGTGTGGATGAGGTCCGGGCGAGCGTCATCGCCTCCCATCACTCAGGGCGTGGGCGACACCTGGTACGGCACCACGCGGTAGCCTGCGTTACCGGTGCACAGCTGTCCCTGGCCGTTGAGGCCCCACGCCCACACCGTGCCGTCCGACTGGAGCGCCAGCGTGTGCGAGCCGCCCGGCCCGCGCACGGTCGACATGTCACTCCCCCTGCAAGGAATTGGAACGGGACAGGCTCGCCATGACAGGCAAGTCTGTCCCATTCCAAACGCAAGGGTTTGTCACGTCCCCCAATGCCTTACGGCTGGTACTTCCACGCCGCCGTGACCGCCGGTTGGAAGCAGTGCACATGGGCCTTGGTGGCGGCAGGAATCTCCTGCACGACGCCGGCCCCGTAGCCCTGCGTGCGGCACCACTGGCTCACCTCCAGGCGCGACCCCGGAGCGGTGTAGTCGCCCAGGTTGGACACCGGCCCCAGCACGGACTTCTCCACGTCCGTCTGGAGCCCGGAGTTGAAGCAGCCCACCCACGGCCGGGACGTCACCTCGAACACCTGCCCCGTCGTCCAGCCCTGGCCGTTGCAGAAGCGGTGCGCGGCGGCGGCGCAGTGGGTGCTCGTCACGCCGCGCTCGTCGGTGCAGCCCGCGTGGATGCGCGACAACTCCTCGAACGTCACCGCCACGCTCTCATGCTGGATGGGGGCGCACGCCACCGTCAGGTCCGTGGCGGTGGACGACACCGGCACGCCCGCCAGCGAGATGGGCGGCCGGTTGCTGACCAATTGCATGAGGGTGTTCCAGGTGTTGGACGTGTTCGCCAGCGCATCGCTCGCGCCCCGCTGCGCGCACACGCGGTGCATCGCGGACAGGCACGCCGCCGAGCCCAGGGCGCTGGTGCCCGTGCACGCGGGCGCCTGGGCGCTCATCACGAACTGGCCCGCGGAGGGCGTGTGCTGGATGGCCTCCTCGCGGCAGTTGGCGCCGTGCGCGGTCATGCAGATGCTCCGGTTGGAGCGCGCGTGCGAGAAGATGCGCACCTCGTCGATGGCGCCCCGGAACGAGCCCTCGCCATTGGCCGGGCAGCGCTGCGTGTCCAGGTTCGAGCCCGCGCCGAGGTAGAGCGTCCCCGTGCCCAGCCGGGCCGTTCCCGGCGCGACGGGCAGCGCGCGGTTGGTGGGCACGCCGTTGAGGTATTCGGTGAAGGCGCCGGTGGTGCCGTCCCACGTATAGGCCAGGTGGCTCCACTGCCCCACGGGCAGCACGGGGCTTCCGCCCAGCCGCACACGCTGGCCGTTGACGACCAGGGAGAACTGCACCTGGTTGCTGGCCTCGTAGATGACGTCCAGCCCGCCCGCCTTCTGCAGGAGGTAGCGGTAGGGATTGCCGGTGGTGCATCCCTGCTGGATGTCCGCGTCCGGCCGCACCGCGAACTCCACCGACAGGCCGCGCACGAACGCGCCCACGCCGGGCACCGTGCCGGAGGGGTCCGCCAGGTTGACCGAGAGCGCGCCGCCGCCGGGCAGCACCAGCGCCTTGCCCTTGCCGTGCGGCTGCCACAGCGAGTCCGGTGACGAGCGCGTCAGCGCATTGCCCGGCGAGATGGACGCGCTGCCCACCAGCGTGCCGGTGAAGAAGCGGCCGGACAGGTCCGGCGTGCGCGTCAGGTCATACGCGCCCGCGCGGGTGACCAGCTCGTTCATGGGCAGGAAGAGCAGGTGGAAGGGGTCCATCAGCTCGCCCAGGTCCACCTCGTTGTAGTCGGACGTGTTGCTGCCGAAGAGGGCCAGCACGTCGTGCGTCTTGGTGACGGGCAGATAGTGCGCGGCGTTGCTCTGTCCGGGCGGGAAGCTCTGCGATGGCAGGCGCTCCTGCTCGAAGTTCCACATGGGCCCCGAATAGAAGAGGTGCGCGATGTCCATGCGGTCCGTGTTGATGGCCCCATCGATGTGGTACGCGGTCCAGTTCGTGTCCGCGCCCACCAGGCTCACCGCCTCGCGCCGTGCGCCGTCCGTGTACGTGACGGCGATGTAGAGGAGGTTGCGGCCCTCGTGGTCCACCCACGCGTAGGCGCCGCGCACCAGCGCGCCGGAGGTCGTGTCGCCGAAGTCCTCGCCCGTGGCCGCCTTCAGCCGCTTCCACGACAGCGGGTAGCGCTTCACGCCCGCGTTCGTGTCGTTGAACATCATCGACAGCGGACGCGGGTTGCTCCAGCCCGAGGCCGCGCACGGCGTGGGGTTGTACGCGTACATCATGTGGTCGATGGCGCCATTGTTCGCGGGCCCACCCTGCCAGATGAGCAGCCGGCCGTCGGACGTCATCGTCGGCTCGATGCCGCGAATCGTGGCGCCGGTGACGGTGCGCAGCGTCTCCAGCGGGCCGGTGCTGAACGACGCAACCTCCGCGGACGTCGTGAAGGGCTGGGACACGCGGATGTCCGTCGTGCGCCGCCGGAAGACGTTGTCGCCGTTGAACATCATCGAGTCGAAGATGAACGGCTGGTACACGGCGACGCCGCTCGACAGCGCGTAGGGCTGGGC
>NZ_RAWL01000364.1:0-8802 GCF_003668885.1 Corallococcus sp. AB049A
AAGAGACAGCCCCCGCAATGACAACGCCCCGCCCCTTCGCGCCCGGAGGCGGGAGGAGACGGGGCGTTTCCAGTCGCGGCCTTCCTCACGGAGGGCCGCTACCCGGAGGCCGGACTCAGGCCTTCGCGTCCGGCGTGGTCGCCGGGGCGGCGGCCGCGGGGGGCGTGCCCTGCGCGGTGGCGCGCTCGGCCATGGCCTCCTTGCGCGACAGACGGATCTTGCCCGTCTTGTCGATGCTGACGACCTTCACCAGCACCTCGTCGCCCTCGCTCAGCACGTCCGACACGGTCTTCACGCGCTTGTCGGACAGCTCGGAGATGTGGATGAGGCCGTCGGTGCCCGGGAACAGCTCCACGAAGGCGCCGAACTCGGCGATCTTCCGGACGGTGCCGGTGTAGATCTTCCCGATCTCCGCCTCGCGCGTGAGCGCCTGGATCATCGCGATGGCCGCCTTCACCGCATCGCCGTTCGCGCTGGCGATGTCCACGCGGCCGGTGTCCTCGATGTTAATCGCGGCACCCGTGCGGGCGATGATGTCCTTGATCACCTTGCCGCCCGGCCCGATGACGTTCTTGATGAACTCCGGACGGATCTGGATGGTCGTGATGCGCGGCGCGAACTGGCTGATCTCCTTGCGCGGCGCGTTCAGCGTCTTCGCCATCTCCGCCAGGATGTGCACGCGGCCCTGACGCGCCTGCTCCAGCGCGCGGCTCATGATCTCCGTGGTGAGGCCGGTGATCTTGATGTCCATCTGGATGGACGTGATGCCCTTGGACGTGCCGCAGACCTTGAAGTCCATGTCGCCCAGGTGGTCCTCGTCACCCAGGATGTCGGACAGGATGGCGATCTTGTCGCCCTCCTTCACCAGGCCCATGGCGATGCCCGCCACCGGCGCCTTGATGGGCACGCCCGCGTCCATCAGCGCCAGCGTGCCACCGCACACGGACGCCATGGAGGACGAACCGTTGGACTCGAGGATCTCCGACACCAGACGCACCGTGTAGGGGAACGAGTCGCTGGCCGGAATCATGTTGCGCAGCGCGCGCTCCGCCAGGGCGCCGTGCCCCACCTCGCGACGGCCGGGGCCGCGCAGGGGCTTGGTCTCGTTCACGCTGAACGGCGGGAAGTTGTAGTGCAGCATGAAGCGCTTGAAGGCCTGGCCGCTGAGCAGCTCCAGCCGCTGCTCGTCCTCGCTGGTGCCCAGCGTGACGACCACCAGGGCCTGCGTCTCGCCGCGGGTGAACACCGCGCTGCCGTGCGTGCGGGGCAGCACGCCGACCTCGTTGGTGATGGTGCGCACCACGTCGTGGCCACGGTCACCGATGCGGCCACCGTTGACGGTGATTTCACGCATGTGGTCGTACTTCAGGTCCTCGATGACCTGCTTGGCGTGCTTCTCCACCTGCGGGGTGAACTCCGCGCCCAGCTTCTCCTTGAGCGCCGCCACCGCCGCCTTCTTCGTCTTGGAGAGCGACTCGTAGCGGGCCGCCTTCTCCTTGATGGCGTAGCCGGCCTTCACGCCCTCCAGCGCCAGCTCACGCACCTGGGCGCGCAGCCCCTCGTCGATGGTGGCCGGCTTGTCGTACGCACGGACCTGCTTCTTCAGCTCCGCGCGCATCTGGTCCTGCATGTCCAGCACGGGCTGGGCCTGCTGACGGCCGAAGTCCAGCGCCGCCACCATGTCCGCCTCGCTGACCTCCTCCGCGCCACCCTCCACCATCACGATGGCCTCGCGGCTCACCGCCATGACGAGGTCCAGGTCGCTCTGCTCGCGCTGCTTGGCGGTGGGGTTCGCCACGAACTGGCCGCCCACGCGGCCCACGCGGATGCCCGCGATGGGGCCGTTGAACGGGATGTCCGACACCCACAGCGCCGCGGAGGCGCCGGTGATGCCGTGGATGTCACCCTCGTTCTCCGAGTCCGCGGAGATGACGGACGCGATGACCTGCGTCTCGTAGGCGTAGCCTTCCGGGAACAGCGGACGGAGGGAGCGGTCCACCACGCGGGAGGCCAGCGTCTCCTTCTCCGTCAGGCGGCCCTCGCGCTTGAAGTAGCTGCCCGGGATGCGGCCCGCCGAGTACAGCTTCTCCTGGTACTCCACCGTGAGGGGCAGGAAGTCGATGTCCTTCTTCTCCCGCGCGCTCACCGCGGTGACGAGCAGCATGGTGTCGCCGTAGCGGACCACCACGGAACCGTCGGCCTGCTTGGCCAGGCGGCCCGTCTCGATGCTCAGCTCGTTCTCACCAATCTTGACGCTCTTCTTCAACATGTCGTGTGGCCTCTGTGCCTGCTTCGCGTGCGAGGACCCTTGCCAGCCGCGGCCCGCCCACGTGCGTGGGGCAGGAGCCGCCCGGAAAGGGGCCCTCTGGGATTGAGCGATCGCCAGGGCCTGAAGCAGGCACATGCCAGACGAACGCTGCCTGTACTGCGGAAACGGGCTCCGTTGCGGAGCGCCGGAGGGATGGACCAGACCTCTTGATCCCTGATCACACCCGCCCACCCGTGACTTCAGGTCGGCCGGTCTGAACGGAAACCAAAAGAGCCCGCCTCCACCTCTCCCTCGCCCACTCCTTCGCCCACGTCCGCGCTTCTGTTCTGAAACCGTGCTGCGTGCTGCCCAAATGCGCGGGGCGCTGGTGATGTGCCAGCGCCCCGGATGCTGCTCGAGGACTACTTGCGGATGCCGAGGCCCTCGATGAGCTTCTTGTAGCGGGCCACGTCCTTGGACTTGAGGTAGTCCAGCATGCGGCGGCGCTGACCGACCAGCTTCAGCAGACCGCGGCGGGAGTGGTGGTCCTTCTTGTGGGTCTTGAAGTGCTCGGTGAGCATGTTGATGCGCTCGGACAGCAGCGCCACCTGCACCTCGGGCGAGCCGGTGTCGGACTCGTGGGTGCGGAACTTCGTGACCAGCTCGCTCTTGCGTTCCTGATGCAACGACATGGGCTTCTTCCTGAATCCCGCTCCGGGGTGACTGCTCGTGCCGCCTGGGTCCGCGGAGGGGTACAGACCCGGCCACATGGTCCTACTAACGAGCGGGCCGCTTATAAGCTTCACCCCCTGGGGGGTCAACCTTCGCCGCCTGTCCGTCCGCCCTTGGAGGGCCGGGACAGTGCGAAGACGTACAACCGGCAGCCGCCGGGCATTCCGCCCCCGTCCGGGGAGAGCTCCCGGGCCGAGGCCTCGTCCATGGCCACGTGCAGGTACGGCCCCCCGGCCTCGCCGCCGTCCCCGGCCAGCAGCTGGCGGGTCCGGGGGTACAGCCGCAGCAGGGCCTCCACCACGTCGCCAATGCCCGCCGTCGCGGGCACGCCCAGGGTCAGCTCGCGCCGCCCGTCGAAGGCGCCGCGAAGGGCCGGGGCCACGCTCACGGAGATGTCATGGGTCCGGGTGGCCACTTCAGTTGAACACCCGCTGGTAGCGCAGCCGCCCGCCCACCACTTCCGCCATGGCGAGCAGCGCGTCATCCGGGCCCAGCACCCGCACCCGGCCCGGCACGGGGGCGACCTCCACGGGAACGCCGTGCAAGACCCGCCGGGCTTCGTCCGCGTTCACCCGGACCGCCGGCAGGTCCGTCAGCGAATCCGCCAGCGACACCAGCCGCCCGGCCACGGCCTCCCGCGACAGGGACGCCAGGTCCCCCAGGGGCAGCGCACGCGCCAGGGTGAACGGGCCGCTCATGGTGCGCCGCAGCGCCTCCAGGTGCGCCCCGCAGCCCAGCGCGCGGCCCAGGTCGTACGCCAGCGTGCGCACGTAGAAGCCCTTGGTGCACCGCACGGACAGGGTCAGCCGGTCCGCGGAGAAGTCGCGCAGCACCAGCTCGTGCACGGTGACGGTGCGGCTGGCCCGCTCCACCTCTTCCCCGGCACGCGCCAGCTCGTACAGCCGCTTCCCGGCCACCTTCACCGCCGAGTACATGGGCGGCACCTGCTCGAACGTGCCCCGGAAGCGGGCCAGGACGGCCTCCAGCAGCGGCGCCGTCAGCGGGGGCACCGGGGCCTGTGCCGTGGGCTTGCCCTGGGCGTCCTGGGTGTCCGTCTCGATGCCCAGCCGCACCACGGCGTCGTAGGCCTTGTCGCCTTCCGTGATGACGCCGGCGACCTTGGTGGCCTCGCCCAGGCACACCGGCAGCACGCCGGTGGCCATGGGGTCCAGCGTGCCCGTGTGGCCCGCCTTCTTCACCTTCAGCAGGCCGCGCACCTGGCGGACCACGTCGAAGGACGTGGGGCCCAGGGGCTTGTCGATGACGAGAACGCCGTCCATGAAGCGGGGCCTACCAGCCTTCCTTGCCGCGCACCTCGCGCAGGAGCCGGTCGATCTTATCGCCCTCGCCCACGGACGCGTCGAAGGCGAAGAAGATTTCCGGCGACACGCGCAGGTTGACCGCGGAGGTCACCTCGCGGCGCACGAAGCCCTTGGCCGCCTCCAGCCCCTTCTGCGTGTCCGCCTTCTCCTGGTCCGTGCCCAGCATCGAATAGAAGACCTTCGCCACCCGCAGGTCCGGCGACACCTTCACGCCGGTGATGGTGATGAAGCCAATGCGCGGGTCGCGCAATTCCCCCCGTGTCAGCAGGGCTCCGATGGCCGCCTGGATCTCCTGCCCCACGCGCTCGGGTCGTGCATGCGTCGTCATTTCTTCTCCCAATCTCGCGGGTTGCGCAGCGCCCGGGCCTTGGCCCGAGCGTCGTCCAGCGTCAGCGTTCCACCGTCACCCGTGGGCCTGGAAGTCCCGGGCCCGGGGCCCGCGCCCTCGTGCCGCTGCTCCCACGAACCCAGCCCCTCCGCCTCCGCCAGTGAACGGTCGCTGCGCAGGAAGCGCGCAATGGCCGCCTCCGAGTGCGCGTTCGCGTCCTCGGGCGACAGGTGGGCGCCCTCGGCCTCCGGCTCCGGCACCTTCGCCGGGGCGCGGAAGGCATGCGCCACGGGCCCCTTGTCCGAGTAGAGCGTGTCCCCGAAGGCGACGATCTCCGTCTCCCGGGCCATCAGCGGCGCGACGTACATCTCTTCGATGAAGTGGATGATCTTCCCCAGCTGCTCATCCACGTGAGGGCGCTCGTTGCCCACCACGGCCAGGGCCAGCGAGGCCTTCTGCCAGAGGTCCTGGTCGTCCACTTCCGCGACGGCCACGTTGAAGCGGGCCTTCACCCGGTCCGTCACCCGGCGCAGCACCTGGCGCTTGGACTTCAGCGAGGCGCTCTCCGGAATCTGGAGGGTGAGGCGTGCGACTCCCACGAACATAGAGGTCCCCCAGGCCAGCGGCCACCGGGGCGCGTCATCCACGCCCAGGCGCCGCCGCGTCGTCCATCCCCCGGGAAAGGTGGGGCCTTCCCCGGGGTCCGTCGAGTGCGCCTCTCAAGGACTACGAGAGGCTCTGCCGGGTCTCCTCGATCTCGTAGGCCTCGATGATGTCGCCGGCCTTGAGGTCGTTGAAGTTCTCGATGCCGATACCGCACTCGAAGCCCTGCGCGACTTCCTTCACGTCGTCCTTGAAGCGGCGCAGCGACGCCATCTTCCCGGAGAAGAGCTGCTTGTTCTCGCGCATGAGGCGCACGAACGAGCCGCGCTTCATCACGCCGTCCAGGACGGCCGCGCCGGCGATGGTGCCCAGCTTCGGAACGTTGAAGGTGTTGCGCACCTCCGCACGGCCCAGCTTGCGCTCGGTGCGGATGGGCTCCAGGAGGTTCTCCATCTCCAAGCGAACCCCGTCGATGAGCTCGTAGATGATGGAGTAGCTCTGCAGCGTCACCTGCTGCGCCTTGGCCGCGGCCTCGGAGCCCGACTCCGGCTTCACGTTGAAGCCCAGCACGACGCCCTTGGAAGCGGCGGCGCGCATGACGTCGGTCTCCGTGATGGCGCCCACGCCCGCGTCGATGATGACCACCCGCACCTTGTGCGTGGTGAGCTTCTCGACCGCCTGGCGCACCGCCTCCGCGGAGCCCTGCACGTCCGCCTTGATGATGACGCGCAGTTCCTTGGGGCCGCCGCCCGCCTTCGTCTTGGCGAAGAGCTGGTCCAGGGACTCGCGGCTGACCTTGCTGAGCTCGGTCTGCCGCTCCTTCATGCCGCGGTGGTCGGCGATCTGCTTGGCCGCCTTCTCGTCGGAGACGACGTTGATGGCGTCACCCGCGGTGGGCACGCCGGAGAGGCCCACGACCTCCGCGCAGTAGCCCGGCTTCACTTCCTTCACCGCCTCGCCGCGGCTGTTGTTCATGGCGCGGACGCGGCCGTAGTGCGTGCCGGTGACGATGGCGTCGCCCAGCTTGAGCGTGCCCTCCTGCACCAGCACCGTGGCCACGGGACCGCGGCCACGCTCCAGCTTCGCCTCCACGACGGCGCCCACGGACGGACGGGAGGGATTCGCCGTCAGCTCGAGGACTTCCGCCTGCAGCGCCAGGTTCTCCAGGAGGAGATCCAGGTTCATCTTCGTCTTCGCGGAGACGGGCACCATGATGGTGTCGCCGCCCCACTCTTCCGGCACCAGCTCCTGGCTCGCGAGGTCCTTCTTCACGCGGTCGGGGTTGGCGCCCGGGACGTCCATCTTGTTGATGGCGACGACGATGGGCACTTCCGCCTGCTTCGCGTGCTTGATGGCCTCGATGGTCTGGGGCATCACGCCGTCGTCCGCGGCCACCACCAGCACCACGATGTCCGTCACGTTGGCGCCACGGGCGCGCATGGACGTGAAGGCCTCGTGACCCGGGGTGTCCAGGAACGTGACGTCGCCGCGCGCGGTGGACACGCTGTACGCGCCGATGTGCTGGGTGATGCCGCCCGCCTCGCCCGAGGCCACGCTGGCCTGGCGGATGGCGTCCAGGAGGCTCGTCTTGCCGTGGTCGACGTGGCCCATGATGGTGACCACCGGCGGACGGGGACGCTCGTCCTCGGCCTTGGCCGCGACCTCCGGCAGGTAGTCCTCCACCTCGAAGCCGACGCGCTCCACCTTCCAGTGGTACTCGGTGGCGATGAGCTCCGCGGTGTCGGCGTCCAGAATCTGGTTCGCCGTGGCCATCTTCTGCATGCCCATCAGCTTCTTGATGAGCTCCGCGGTGCGGATACCCATGCGCTGACCCAGGTCGGAGACGCTGATGCCCTCCTGGAGCTTGATGACCTTCTTCTCCTCGGCCATCTGGGTGATCTGCGTCTTGGCGCCCTTCTTCGTGGGCTTGCGCTTCTTGCCGCGGACGGGGATCTGGATGCGGCCCCAGACCATGTCCGACAGCTCCTGCTTGGACACGCTGGTGGTCTCAGGACCCGTGCGCTTGCGCTGGCCACGCTCCTTGTTCTTGGAGACGTCCACCAGCTCGCGGCCGCGGCCCAGGTGATCCGGGACGACCTTGTACTCGCGCTTCTCCGTGCCCAGCGCCGTGCGGCCCGGGGCCATGGGGTACTGCTTGGCCTGGGTCGTGGTGGGCGTGACGCGGCGGACCTGGATGAGCGGACGCGAAATCACCACGGCCTGGGTGGCCGTGGGGCGCGCCTGGGCGCCCGGCGTGGGCGCGACCTGGGCGTGCGGGACGCCGCCGACCATGATGGTCGGGCCGGTCGGCTGCACCGGCGTGGCGCCGCCAGCGGCCGTGGGGGGCGAGGACGGACGCACCGGCCCCGTCTGGCCCGGACGCGCCTGGACAGGCACACCCGGACGGTTCATGGGCGGCCCACCCGGACGGCCCTGCATGGGCGCGCCAGGACGGCTGCCAGGCCCACCCGGACCACCCGGACGGCTCCCGGGACCACCCGGCCCCCCCGGACGGCTGCCCGGCGGCCCACCAGGGCGCCCACCCGTGGAGCCCGGACGCTGCACGTAACCGGGACCTCGGGAGATGACCGTCGCGGACGTCGACGTGGAAGAAGGCGTCCGTGCGGTAGGCGGGACCGGCGAGCGCGTAGGGGGGTTGGGCAAGCGGGGACTCTCCTGCGTAGGACTGCGCGGTGTCGCCGTGGCCGGGGTCGGCTCGGCGGCCCGGGGCGTCTCCACCACGGCCGCGGGAGGCGGAGTGGAGGGCGGCGTCACGGGCGGGGTGGCGGATGCGGCAACAGGCGAGGTGGCCGGGGCCTCGGGCGCGGCAGGCGCCTCCGGGGCAGCGGCGATGGTGGCGACGGTCGCCTCCGGCGGCGCGGCCGTCACGGCCGGGGCCTCCGGAGCGCGGGCCGACTCCACGGCGGTGGGCGGCGGCTCCACGGGCGCGGAGGGCGCCTGCGGGAGCTCCGGGGCCTCGGACCCGGCGGCCTGCGACTCGGGCGGAGCCTCCGGCTGCTCGTAGGCCTGCTCGGCCGACTGGGCGTAGGCGTCCTGGCTCTCCTGGGCGGACGTGCCCGCCGGAGGACCGACCTTGCGGCGCACCACGAAGCCCTTGGCGGCGACGGGAGCCGCGGCCTGCTTGGGCTTGCGCTTGTCCAGGATCTTCTGGACCGCGGCGGTGGCCTGGTCATCGTCCAGGGAGGACGAGTGGCTCTTGACGTCGTAACCCAGCCCGGCGAGCTCGGTCACGACCTCCTTGTTGTCGAGCTCAATCCCGTGGCTCTTGAGCTCCTTGGCGATTTCGTGAACGCGCTTCTTCGACATACCTTGATTGGCCTTCTGCTCCGCCGACGACGAGGCCGAGCACCCTAGTCCAAAGCCGAAATTGTGTGCGAGTGGTGCTTAACAGCCACCTCTCCCCGCAACCTCTCCACCCACCCGCCCTCACTCCCAGGCCTGTCCGAGTGCTGACGGGTCGACCTGCCCCGCCTTGCCCCGGAAGGCCCTGCCCAGCGCCTTACGCTTGAGCGCTGCCGTCAAACAACCGGCACCGCACAGGTACGCCC
>NZ_RAWL01000365.1:0-8795 GCF_003668885.1 Corallococcus sp. AB049A
GGTGAAACACCCGGCCCGTCCGTGGGGGCGCCACGGGCGGGGCGGGTCCCTGGTGGTGGGCCTCAGGCCCCGCTGGGGGTCCAGCTCACCCGCAGGTGCTGGATGGCGCGGATGGTCAGCGACTGCGTGTGGCCGAAGTCCGGGTTCTCCTCCAGCTTCAGGTCCGGGAGCTGATCCAGCAGCAGGTTGGTGGCGATGAGCGCCTCCAGCCGCGCGAGCGGAGCCCCGATGCAGAAGTGGATGCCCCGGCCAAAGCCCAGGTGCGTGGGGTGGTGCCGGGAGATGTCGAAGTGGTCGCCATCCGGGAGCAGCGTGGCGTCACGGCTGCCGGACGCGTAGAGCAGGAGCAGCCGCGAGCCTCTGGGCAGCGCGACGCCCGCCAGTTCCACGTCCTCCGTCGTGGTGCGGATCATCCCGTGCGCCACGGAGTCGAAGCGCAGCGTCTCCTCGATGAGGTGCGGCACCAGCGAGCGGTCCTCGCGCAGCTTCTGCCAGAGGCCGGGCTGGATCAGGGCCTGCTTCCAGCACTGGGCGAGCAGCGCCGTGGTCGTCTCATGGCCGGCGGCCAGCATGCTGCCGGCGATGGCGATGATCAGCTCCGGCAGCGTGAGCGCCTCTCCGTCCGCGTCGGTGGTGACCAGATAGCTGATCAGGTCGTCGCGGGGCTCGTCCTCGCGGGCGCGGATGAGGCGGGCGACGTAGTGCTGGAAGGTGACCCAGCTGCGCGCGAGCGGCGGCTGCTCCTCCGCGGGGACGCGGGTGAAGATCATCCGGAAGAAGTCGTCGCACCAGCGCTTGATGTCCGCCATGTCCTCCTGGGGGACGCCCGCCATGCCCAGGATGACCCGCACGGGCAGCGGGTACGCGAACTCCGTCACCAGGTCCGCGTGGCCCCTGCGGGCGAAGGCCTGGATGAGCTCCTCGGAGACGGCGCGGATGGGCGCCTCCTGCGCGGTGATGCGCTGGGCGGAGAAGCCCCGGCCCAGCAGCTTGCGCAGCCGGGTGTGCGCGGGCGGATCCGAGTTGATCAGGCTGTCCGCCAGGGGATAGCCCTCGGCGAGCACCGCCAGCGTCTTGGGGGACAGCACCGAGCCCATGTTGCCCAGGTCCGCCGACGAGTAGCGCGCCGGGTCCTTCAGCACGTGGCAGATGTCCTCGTAACGGCTCACCAGCCACATGCCCAGCATGGGGTTGTAGCTGACGGGCGCGTCCCGCCTCAGCTGCGCGTAGAACGGATGCGGGTCCTCGACGTGCGGTCCCGCGAACGGGTTGTACTGCGCGCCAAGATGGGGGCACTTCATGGCGCCAGCGGCCTTGCTGGCGTTCGCCTCGACGTGGATCGCTTCGGACTGCCCTTCCACCTTCACTGCTTCCACTGCGGTACTCACCGTGAGCTTCCTCTCAGGATCCCCCCACAACGGAATATTATAACCCAACCTGACAGGTCTTCTCAGCGAGTCCTGCCAGCCCCACCCATCAAGAAATCAGGGTGCTCACGACCCTGACTGATACGGGGGATGAGGCTGAGCGTATTTGCGGAGGACGGGGCGCTCCACCTTGCTCATCGCGTTTCGAGGAAGTGTTTCAATTGCGACAAAGCGAGTGGGCACCTTGAACCGCGCGAGCGACTGGCGGCACCACGCGTCCAGGTTGTCGGGCAGGGCGTGGCCGGGGCGCAGGACGACGAAGGCCACGGGCACCTCGCCCCAGTGCGGGTCCGGCACGCCGACGACGGCGGACTCCAGGATGGCCGGGTGGTTGGCGAGGACGGCCTCGATTTCGGCCGGGTAGAGGTTCTCCCCTCCCCTCACGATGAGGTCCGTGCGGCGTGACAGCAGGGTGAGGCGACCCTTCGCGTCCAGCACGCCCACGTCGCGGGTGCGCAGCCAGCCGTCGTGGAAGGCCTCGCGCGTGGCCTCGCGCTGGCGCCAGTAGCGGGCCATGAGCGTGGGGCCGCGGACCTCCACGTCCCCCTCCTGTCCTTCACCGAGCGTCGCGCCGTCCGTCCCGACGATGCGGACCTCCAGGCCCGGCAGCGGCGGCCCGGCGGTGCGGCCATCCGCTTCGCCGGGGCGCTCGGTGGTGACCTGGGAGCAGGCCTCGGTGAGGCCGTAGGTCTGGAGGGCCAGGAGTCCCGCGGCCCGGGCGCGCGTGAGCAGCGCGGTGGGGACGGGACCGCCGCCGATGAGCGCGCACCGGAAGGTGTCGGGGAGCTTGCGGTCCTGCCTTGCGTCCAGCACCCGCTCCAGCGTGGTGGCGACGAAGCTGGCGTGGGAGGCGCCCTCCGAGTCGATGGCGCGGTTGACCGCGTCCGCGTCGAAGCGCTCGTGCAACAAGAGGCAGCCGCCCTCGTACGCGGTGCGCGTGAGCATGGCCAGGCCGCCGACGTGGAACAGGGGCAGCGTGCCCAGCCAGCGCGGCGCGGGGTGCGCGCCCAGGTTCGCGGCGGACGCCCGGCTGGAGGCGCGGAAGGCACCTTCCGAGAGCACCGCGCCCTTGGGCCTCCCCGTCGTCCCGCTGGTGAACAGGATGACCCGCGCCGTGTCCGCGTCCCAGCTCCGGGCGGGCACGGGTTCGCGCGCCGACACGCTGCCGGGGAAGGACTCCAGCGACTCCGCTTCCGGGATCCGGTCTCGCAGGGACTCGAGCGCGAGCGTGAGCCGGGGCTCGACCTCGTCCAGCAGGGGCCCCAGCTCCGCCGGGGTGAGCCGGGCATTGAGCGGCGCGAAGATCGCGCCCAGGCGGCCGAGGGCCCAGAAGAGGAAGGTCACCGCCGGGTGGCTCGTGGACAGCAGCGCCACGCGCTCGCCCTGCCCTATTCCGCGCGCGGCCAGCGCTTCGGTCCAGCGCGTCACCTCTCCATCCAGTTCGCGGAAGGTCCAGCGCAGTCCCGCGAAGCGCAGCGCTTCGGCGCCGGGGTGCACGCGCGCGCCTTCGCGGATGGGGCAGTCGTAGATCATGGCCAGGCAGCTCCCTGAGGAAGGATCGCCGAGGCTCATGGATCAGCGGTCCCAGATGAGATCCGGGTTCAGTCCCAACCCGGGCATGTCTCGCAGCCGCACCAGCCCCTGATGCGGTTGATACGGATGATCTCTCGGCTCGTCCGCGAAGAGCCGCCCCACGGCGAGGCCGGAGGCCAGGTCTCCCGAGGGCAGCGCGGAGGCCAGGTGCGCGGCGCCCGCCCGGGCCACCACGCCGTCGATGGAGCTGGTGACGAACGCGTGCATGCCCAGGTGGGCCGCTCGCAGCGCCACCACCATGGAGGGCAGCAGCCCCCCGAGCACCATCGGCTTGATCACCACCGCGCCCACCGCCGGGCCACCGCCCAGGTCCATGGTGAGCAGCGTGCGCACCGCGGCCGGCGTGGCGAGCGTTTCGTCCGCCGCGATGATGCAAGGAGCGCGGCGCTGCACGCGCCACAGGGCCTGGAGGTCCTCCGGCGGCGTGGGCTGCTCCACGAGTTCCAGGTCGTACCAGCCCAGCCGATCCAGGGCGCGGTTGGCCTCGGGTTCCGTCCAGCCTCCGTTCGCGTCCAGGCGGAGGCGCACGCGCGGCCCCGCCGCTTCGCGCACGGCGCGGACCCGGGCCTCGTCCATGTCCAGCGAGCGGCCCGCGACCTTCAGCTTCAGCGTCTGGTAGCCCTCGGCCACCGCTGCTTGTGCTTCGCGGGCCAGGTCCTCCGGCTCCTCCGCGCTCAAGAGCGCGTTCACCAGGACCTCCTGCCGCGCCTCCTCCGCCAGCAACCAGCACAGGGGCACGCCCTTGCGCTGGGCCACCAGGTCCAGCAGCGCCAGCTCCAGGCCGTGCTGTGCTGCGGGGACCCGCTGCTCGGAGTCGATGCCCCGGATCCGCGCACCGCGCTGGCGCATCTCCTCACTGGCGGACGGCACGAGCGTGGCTTCGATGCCCTCGATGCTGTCCTCCAGCGTCTGACCCTTGAGGGCGCTCAGCCACCCGCGCAGCACCGTGTGCGTGGTGGCCAGGGACTCCGTGCCGAACTCGGGCAGCGGCATCGCCTCGCCCTGCCCCACGTGCCCCTCCTCGTCGCGCAGCCGCACGAGGAACCCGTCGCGCGTGGCGTAGGAGCCTCGCGCCGTCTTCAGGGGATGGGTCAGGGTGAGGTACAGCGGGGTGAGCGTCGCTTCGGTGATGCGCATGCCGCTCCTTCGTCAGCGCAGGTACAGGCCCACCGCGAACAGCAGCCCGAAGACCATCTGGAGCTTCGCCGTCCCGCCCAGCGCGGGGTTGAGCGCCGCACCCTGGGCCTTGAGCATCAGCTTCAGCGGCGGCACCACCAGCGGCAGGCTCAAGAGCGGCAGGAAGACCCAGGCGCTCGCGTAGCCCCTGGCGAACAGCAGGAACGGCGTGGCGTAGGAGGCGATCAGCAACACCACGTACTCCGCGCGGCCAAAGCCCGTGCCGAAGCGCACCACCATCGTGCGCTTGCCGGCCTTCACGTCCGTGCTCGCGTCGCGCTGGTTGTTCACCACGATGAGGCACGTGCCGATGGCGCCCACCGGCACCGACGCCCACCAGGCCGCGGGCGACACGAAGCCGGCCTGCACGTAGTACGCGCCCGTCACCGCGACGATGCCGAAGAAGATGAGCACGAAGAGGTCGCCCAGGCCGCGGTAGGCCAGCGGAAACGGGCCGCCCGTGTACGCGTAGCCGCAGAGCAGTGACGCCACGCCGATGAACACGATGGGCAGACCGCCCACCGCCACCAGGTACACGCCCACCAGCGTCGCCAGCGCGAAGCACGCGAGGCCGCCCATCAGCACCGTGGCCGGCGCGATGAGCCCGCTCTGCGTCACGCGCTTGGGCCCCAGGCGCTCCTCGGTGTCCGCGCCCTTCTTGAAGTCGTAGTAGTCATTGATGAAGTTGGTGCCGATCTGGATCAGCACCGCGCCCACGAGCGCCGCGACCGCGGGCAACAGGCGCCCCACGCCGTCACCAAACGCGAGCGCCGTGGCCACCAGCACCGGCACCGCGCCCGCCGTCAGCGTCTTCGGACGCACGGCCATCAGCCACGTCTTCAGCGAGGGACGCGGAGGAGCCGCACCGGGAGGAGTGGTCACCAGGGTCGTCACGAGTGGGTCGCCTCTCGCGCCAGGATGGCGTGTTCGAACTGCGGCGCTTCGTACCAGGGCGTCTGGAGGAACGAGAGCACTTCGCGCACGTACTCCTCCGGCGCCTCCAGGTGCGGGGCATGGGAGACCCCGGCGAATGCGTGCCGCCACACCACCGGCAGCTCCGCCGCCATGCGCCGCGCCAGGCCCGTGAACTTCACGTCCTCGGCGCCGGTGAGCAGCAGCGTGGGCAGCCGCTGGCGGTGCAGCTCCGGCCAGTAGTCCGGCTGCACGCCCAGGCCCAGGGTCTCCAACGCCCCGGAGAGCCCCTCCACCGTGCAGGCCTTGCGGCGCTCGCGAAGCGCGGCCTGCTCCGCCTCCGGCAGGCGGCGCAGCCCGTCGAACAGGGGCAGCGCCTCCCACCGGTCCACGAACGCGTCCACTCCCCTGGCGCGGATGAACTCCACGAGCTTCGCGTCGGCCTCGCGGCGCTCGGAGCGCTCCTGGCGGCGGTGCAGTCCGGGGGATCCGCTCTCCATGATCAGCCGGCCGAAGCACTCCGGCGCGCGCACCGCGGCGCCCAGCGCGATCCGCGCGCCCTGCGAGTAGCCGAGCAGATCCACGTGGCCGCCCAGCTCCCGGGCCAGGCGGACCACCGCGTCCACTGTCTCCAGGAAGCCGTCGCGCCCGCGCTTCTCCGGCAGCGGCGTGCGGCCGTGGCCAGGCAGATCCACCGCGACGAAGCGCACGGAGCGGCCGAGCAACGCACGCAGGTGCGCGAACGAGGCGCCGCTGCCGGTGAAGCCGTGCAGCGCCAGGAGCGTATGGGGGCCTTCGCCCCAGGTGTCGTAAGCGAGCGTCACGCCCATGATCCTTCTCCCAGTGCGGCGGCCATCCGCGCGAAGAGGTGCCGGTGCGCATCCACGTTGGTGGCCCGCTCCACCTGGACCTCCACCAGGTGGAGGCCGCCCTCCAGCCCGGTGCGCACCGCCGCACGCAGGGCCGCGGGCGTCGTGGGGCGCTCGAAGCGCGCACCCGCGAGCGCCGCCGCGTGCGACAGGTCCACGCCGTGAGGTGTGCCGAAGAGGGCTTCGAACTCGTCCTGCTTCGCCACCTGCGCCAGCGGCAGGAACGAGAAGATGCCGCCACCGTCGTTGTTCACCACCACGACCGTCAGGGGCACGCGCGCACGCGCGGCCGTCAGCAGCCCGCCCACGTCGTGCAGCAGCGCCAGGTCGCCGGACAGGAGCACCGCGGGCCGTCCCGCCGCCGCGGCCATGCCCGCCGCGCTGGACACGATGCCGTCGATGCCGTTGGCGCCCCGGTTCGCCAGCACCCGCATCGGCACGCCACCGCCGTGCGCGAACGCGTCCACCGCGCGGATGGGCATGCTGCTGGATACAAAGAAGAGCGCGTTCTCCGGCAGCGCCGCCACCACCTCGCGCGCCACGCGGGGCTCGGTCAGCGCGTCCTTCTGTTCGCCGAGCGCCTTCTCCAATGCATTGCGCGCCACGCGCTCCGCGTTCATGAAGTCCTGCGCCCAGCGGCCAGGGCCTCGCGACAGCCCCTCCGTCAGCGTCCGGCACGCGAGCACCGCGTTGCCCTCCACCACGCGCGTGGCCTGGTGCGCCGGGTCGTAGAGCGCGCCCTCGTCGCTGAAGACGGTGATGTCCGCGCCGGAAGCGTCCAGCCACTGCTGCGGCGACTTGGGCGTCAGGCCTCCGCCGAAGCGCAGCACCACCTGCGGCACGTGGCTCCGCGTGAACGGCTCATGGCGCAGGAGCGCGTCGTAGAGCGACACCGTCAGCGGGCCGCCGCCATAGCGCGCCTGCGACGTCGCCTCCGCGAGCACCGGGTAGCCCGTCGCCAGGCTCAGCGCGGCGATGGCCTCCGCGAAGCCGTCGTCCTCGTCACGGGGGCCGCACACGATGACGCCGTGCTCGTTGGCGGCGATTCGCGCCGTCACCTCCGCCAGCGCCATCGGGTCCGGGGCTCGCGACGCCTGCGCGATGCGGGTAACGGGCGCGTCCGTCCGCCCTTCCCTCGCGAGCGCCGTCAGCTTCTCCGCGCCGAAGTCCTGCGCGATGGGCGCCAGCGGTTCGCGGAAGGGCACGTTGAGCTGCACGGCGCCCCGGGGCGCGCGGCACGCGGTGCTCACCGCGCGGGCGGCCGTGGCGCGCAGGTGCGCGATGGAGGCGCTGTTCGCCTCCGGCATGCCCACGTCCGCGAACATCCGCGCGAAGTCACCGTAGAAGCGCGCCTGCGGCACCGTCTGCGGCGCGCCCCAGCCCTGCAGCTCCAGCGGCCGGTCCGCCGTGAGGATGATCAGCGGCACCTGGGCCATGGCCGCCTCGATGACGGCCGGGAAGAAGTGCGCGCCCGCGGAACCGCTCGTCGCCACCAGCACCACCGGCTGGCGCGACTGCTTCGCCATGCCCAGCGCGAAGAAGCCTGCGCTGCGCTCGTCGATGACGGACCAGACGCGCAGGCCCGGCGTGTGTGCGCACGCGAGCGCCAGTGCCGACGAGCGCGAGCCCGGACACACCACCGCGTGCCGCACGCCGCCCCGCACCAGCTCCTCCAGCAGCGCTCGCGACCACAGCACGTTGAGGTTGGCGTCCTGGGGCATCACCGGCCCCCCAGCGCACGCAGCATGGCCAGACTCTTCATCTCCGTCTCCCGCCACTCGGACTCCGCGCTGGAACCCGCGACGATGCCCGCGCCCACGAAGAGCCGGGCCTTCGCCCCGCGCACCAGCGCCGAGCGCAACGCCACCACCAGGTGCGCGCGCCCGGGGCCCACCCAGCCCACCGGCCCCGCGTACCAGCCCCGATCCAGGGCCTCGTGCTCCACCAGGAACGACAGCGCGCGCTCGCGCGGCGTGCCGCCCACCGCCGGCGTGGGATGCAGCGCGGTGACGACGTGCGCGGTGTCCACGCCCTCCGCCAGCTCAGCGCGGATGCCCGTGCGCAGGTGCACCACGTTCTTCAGCGCCAGCACCGACGGCTGCGCGTCCGCGGACACGCTCGCCGCCACCGGCGTCAGCGCCTGGAGGATGTAGCGCACCACCGCCTCATGCTCGCGCCGATCCTTGTCGCTGGCATCCAGCGCCTCCGCGCCGCCCGGCGCCGCGGACCCCGCCAGCGCCTCCGTCTCCAGCCGGCGCCCGTCCACCCGGCACAGCGTCTCCGGCGTCGCGCCCAAAAAGCCCGTGCCGTCCGGCGCGCGGAAGAGGAACGTGGCGCAGCGCGGGTTCTGCTCACGCAGACGCGCCAGCACGTCCACCACGTCGAAGGGCTCCGGTCCCTCCGCCTCCAGCGCCCGCGCCAGCACCACCTTGTTCAGCTGGCCCGCGCCAATCGCCTCCACCGCGCGGTCCACCAGGGCCTCGAAGTCCCGCCGCGACGAAGCCGTGCGCAGCGCGACGGGCGCGCCCACCGGATGGCGATAGGACTGGGGGAAGGACGCCCGCATGCGCTCCAGCCGCGAGCGCACCACGTCCTCCGCCCCCGGCCCCTCCGGCGCGAAGACCGCCACCGCCAGCGCGCTGCCCTCGCGCCACACCAGCACCTCCGGCAGCGTCCAGCGCGCCAGCCCATGCGAGCGCCACGCACCATCCACCGGCGCCGTGGGACTGAAGCGCATGCCTCCAAACCACGGGCCCGGCATCGTGGGTGATGCGGCATCCAGCCACCGCACGCTGTCGTGCCCCAGCGCGCCCAGCAC
>NZ_RAWL01000366.1:0-8792 GCF_003668885.1 Corallococcus sp. AB049A
GGGCCAGGCCGCGCCACAGGTCCACGAAGGCCGCCGCCAGCGGCGCCGCGTTCGCGACCGAGTACGGCCGCCACTCCACGCGCTGACACACCACGCGCGCGGAGGGCACCCGCGCCCCCGGAGGCCCCAGCCCCAGCGTCAGGTCCTCGCCGCCCACCGCCACGCGCGTGGCCAGCACGTGCCGCACGGGGCCCTCCAACAGCCACACCCTCAGGGCACCGCGCGGCACCGCGCCCTCCACGTAGCGCGCCCCCAGCAGCCACAGCTCGCCCTGGATGAGCACGTCCTCGCCCCGGGGGGCGTGCAGGTTCGGCCGGGAGTCCTGACAGCCCAGCACCCAGGCCCCGCGGCCCTCCTGGACCCAGCGCACCCGAAGGCCCTCCGGCAACGCCTCCAAAGCGCGCCGCGTGGCCTCCGCCTCGCTCATTCCCTCCGCCATTGGGCCCCTCGAACCAAACAGCGCTACGGTATTCTTCCGTAATAGCTGTTACTCGCGACCCGTGTCAGCAGGTTTTTCACGGTTTCCCGGGTGGGTAAAGCGGAACCCGGCTCCGAAAGCGCGCTCCAGGAGGGCGTCGCTGCCGAGGCCGGGGCTGGCCTTGGCGGCTTCGACGTCCAGGCCTTCGCCGTGGCCCCGGCCCTGGCCCTCGAAGCGGACCTGGGGTCCGTCGAAGGAGGCGCGCTGGGGACAGGAGGGGAGCTTCAGGCTGGCGCGCAGCGTGTCGCACGGGAGGGAGCGCGCGTCCTCGTAAGGGGCGGCGGGGGTGCCTTCGGTGCGCAGGTAGCGCACGCGGCCGGACTCGAAGCGCAGCGAGACGAGGTTCGTGCCCAGCAGGGCCTCCACCTCCGAGCGGGGGCGGACCTCGCTCCACGGGGTGGATCCGCCCTGCGAGAAGGTGAGCCACGCGTCCCATTTCAGGGGCGGGAGCTGGAGGGCGCGGGACTCCTCCGGGCGGATGCGCACGGTGCCCCGGAAGGCCTGGCAGTGGGTGGTGTCGCAGAGGGCGCGGCCGGCGTGGCGCGAGTCGGCGTGGCGCTCGTTGTGCGCGGCGACGCGGGCCAGCGCGATGCGGGCTTCGCCCTGGAGGGTGACGTCCTCGGCGGCGACGACGCCGGCGGTGTACTGCACGCGCGTGGTGCGGAAGACGAAGTCGGATCCACGCCGGGCCTTGAGCGCGCTGGGCGTGGTGGGCACGCCGGGTGGAGGGCGGTACGGAGGCGGCGTGGACCAGGTGAAGACGCCCGCGTAGTCGCGGCCGCCGTCGGGGCCGTCCGGGAAGCGCACGCGCCAGGGACTGCCGAGGCAGACGGCGGGCCCCTTCGAGGTGAGCGCGTCCAGGCGCGAGAAGTCCGGCGGCGCGGCGCGTGGTTTGCCGTCCTCCAGGGAGAAGCCCGCGCCCGAGCAACGGGCCTCCACGGTCGCGGAGGGCAGCAGGCCGAGCACCTGCACGCGCGCGGCCTCCAGCCCCGCCTGCCGGCGCACGCGGGTGAGGAGCGCGGGGAGCTCATCCACGAAGTGCCGGGGCATCTTGCCCGGGCGCACGATGACGGCGACGAGGTCCGCGTCCACGGCGGCGATCCATCCGAGCTGGGGACGGCTCGCGGCGTCGCGCACCGTGCCTGTCTTGGTGGCGACGCCCTTGAGCGCCTTCGACGTGGAGAGGCCGCTGAGCGTGCCTTCGTCCACGTTGCCGGTGAGCAGCGCGAGCACGTCCGGCCGGGCCTCCGCGAGCAGCCGGTATGCCTGCGCCATGCCCCACGGAGAAAGCCCATGCGCGGAGCGAAGCCCGATGGCCTCCGTCATGTCCGAGGGCAGACCCGTGAGCCCCACCGCGGACAGCACCGGTCCCCAGACACCGAAGGCCTTGGGAGCAAGGCCCGTGGCCTCCCAGTCCAGGAACCAGCCGTTGCACGAGCGCAGGAGCGCGAGCCGCGCATCGACCTTCGGAGGAAGGCCCACGCCACAGGCCCACTCCTGCACGCCCCTGCGCGGCGCGAGCAGCGGCGGCGCATCTCCCGCCGCGTACAGGAACGGCTTGAGCGCGGAGCCGTAGGGCACGGCGCGGCGCACGTCTCCCTCCGAGAACAACACCTCCCCCGAGTGCCGGCTCACCACCACCGTGGCCGCCTCGGGCGCGAGCACCGCCACGTCCGCCAGCTCCTCCACCGTCAGCGGCGCGGCCCACCGCGCTCCGTCGTGACACTGGCGCAGCCTGCGCGTCAGCGCGGCGGGAAAGCCCGTGTGCTCTCCCAGGATGCGGGCCAGTCCCCTCCTCGCTCGCGTCGTGTCCATCGCGGGAGCGTTCGCCACCGCCTGCGCCGCGCTCGACAGGGATTGATAGGGACCGTCTCGCCACGCGGGCAGCTCACCGCTCACCGTCAGCGCGAAGGCTTCGTGAAAGAGCCGGTCCTCGCTGGACGCGGGACAGGCCCACCACAGCAGCTGATGCGCCAGCTCATGCCGCAGCGCCGTGCGCGTCCTCGCGTCCAGCACGCCGGGCGTGTTCTGCCGCAGCTCCACCAGGCCGGGCCGTCCCTGCGCGTTGCGCTCGGGCGGAAGCGCCGTGCCCTTCTGGAGCGTCACGGTGGCGGGGGCCCGCCGCGGAAGGCCGCCCGCCTGCGCCGTGTACTGCGCCTCCAACGACGCCCAGGCGGCCTGGGCCTCGCGGCGCAGGTCCTGCTCGGGCGTCACGTCCCCCCGCGTGACGAAGGTGGGCGAAGCCGACAACACCACGGCGACGGCGACGGCCCACCCCATGGGCTACAGGTCACTCACGGACGTCTTCGAGGGCACCACCTTCAACACGTCCGGCGCCGTGCGGCCCCGGATGCGCGCCGAGTACATGTCCTCGATGGTCGCGGGCGGCGCCGCGAACGTGCCCGCGAACTGCGCGCGCATCACGTAGCCCACCGTGCGCGGGCTGTCGCTCCACCACGCCGGCTCCTCGAAGAAGAACGTCGCGTGGGACGGGTCCAGCTGCCGGCGCTTCAGCGCCTCCGGAGCCAGCGCCAGCGAGTGCGGCGGCCCCCGGAAGACCTTGTCCTCCTGGAGCGGGACGAAGCCCGCTGGCACCGCGTCCTCCACCACGTAGTACGCCGAGCGCGCCCGGTTCTCCCCGCGCGCGTCCAGCGTCAGCTCCACGTAGACCTCCTCGCCCTGGTTCACGGACGCGCCCGCCTCCAGCTTCACCTTCCCGCCCTCGCGCAGCACGTAGTACGCGCGCTCCACGGACATGCCGTTCACGCGCGGCTGCACGGCCTTGAGCGGCGTCGTCGCGGCGGCGCGCAGCGTGGCCACGCCGTCGAAGCCGCCCACGTCCACCGTGCGCGTCCCCGCCGGCAGCGTGGCGACCAGGCCCATGCCGCGCGGTGAGAACTTCACCGGCGCGCTGGAGCCCTTCACCTCCGGAGGCGCCATGCCCTTGAACGCCTTCGCGTCACGCTCCACCAGCCAGAGCGAGTGCAACAGCGCCGTGCTCCGGTCGAACGTGGACAGGCCCGGCTCGCTCAGCATCTCCAGGATGCGCTTGCGCGCGCGCGTGACGTCCAGCGTGCCGAACGACGCCGCGTGCGCGGTGATGGCGGTGAGGCCCACGCGCCGCAGCGGGAAGCGGTAGAACGCCTCGGACGTCTGCGCCTCGCCCTTGAGCCCGGCGAGCTTCGCGAAGCCCTCGTTGCTCTCCTTCACCAGCCCCTGGATGCGCTCCTGGAGGCCGGGCTCCTTCATCACGCCCGCCTTCTCCGCGGCCAGCACCGCCAGCGCCAGCGGATACAACTCCCCCGGCTTCGCGGACTCCACCAGCGCGCGCACCCGCGCCGCCTGACGCGGGCCCTGAAGCCGCGCCAGCACGTAGGCGCGCGTCGCCTCGTACTCCGGCGGCAGGCCCTCCTGCGCCTCCAGCCACTTCGCGCTCTCCTGGATGCGCGCGTCGTCGCGGTCCACCAGCCCCGCCTCGGACGCGTACGCCAGACCGTCCAGCGCGATGAGCGTGAGCGGCAGGCTGGGCTCGCTGTAGCCGCCAAACCACGTGAAGCCGCCGCCCTTCACCGCGAGCCCCAGGATGCGGGCCGTGCCCTGCACGGAGCGGCTGCGCGCCTCCGCCAGGAGCGCCTGCGAGTCCGGGTCCAGCTTGTCCAGCGCGCCCGCCTTCTGGAGCACCTGGTACACCGCCACGTTGGGCACCGTCGTGGAGACCAGCTGCTCCAGGCACCCGTACGGGTACGTGAGCAGCTCGCGCACGTTGCTCAGCGCCGCGTCCACCGAGGACGGCTGGAGCACCAGCTCCACGCGCGTCAGCGCCGAGGACTCCGGCGCCTCCAGCGACAGCGCGCCGCCGCCCCACGCGCTCACCTGCACCGCGTCCTCCACGGCGGCGGGCGTCACGTCGAAGCGCTTCAGGTCCCGCAGCGGCTCCTTGCCGCCCACCACGTCCACCGTGAGCTGCGCCGGGCCCGTCTTCGCCGCGTGCAGCGTCACCGGCACCACCTGCTCGCCACCCTCGCCCAGCTCCACCTTGCGCTGGAGCGCGTCCGCCTGGAGCGCGCCGCCCGGCTGCAACCGCACGTCCAGCACCTGGCTGCCCTTGGACTTCGTACCCGCGGCCAGCCGCACGGACGCGAGCGCCTCGTCGCCCTCGCGCAGGAACTGCGGCAGCGCCGCGTAGACGTTGAGCCCACCGCGCGTGGCGAACTCCGCCGTGCCCTCGCCGAAGCGGCCGGACGTGTCCGCCGCCACCGCCGTCACCACCCAGAGCGTCTGGTTGGAGGGCAGCGTGAAGCGCACCGTCGCGCGCCCGTCGCGGTCCGTCACCACGGCCGGGTCCCAGTGCGCCGTGTCCTTCTCCAGGTCCTTCGCGTTGCGGCTGGGCGGCTTGATGGACGCGAACGCGTGGTCGGGCAGCCCCGCCATCTTGCGCGCCAGTTGCTCGCCGTAGCCGTAGCCCTGGAACTCCGCTGAATAGAAGCTCGTCACGTTGTCGCGCGCCGGCGGGTAGAAGAAGTCCAGCACGCCGGGGCGGAACTCGGACTGGATGGCGTAGACGGCCTTGTCCACCACGCCCACGGACAGCTGCGCGGACACGCCGTTGCCGTCGCTGTCGGTGACGCGGACATCGATGGCCTGCTCCGTCAAAGGCAGCGCCTCCGCGCGGCGCGGCTGCAGCGACACCGTGAGCGTGCGCTCCCTGGGCACGACGCGGAACGCCACCGTGCGCTCCTCCCAGCGGCCCGTCGCCGTGGGGTACGCCACGGACGCGTACACCGCGCTGCCGAAGCGCTTCTCCACCGGGAACGCATGCACCAGCGTGCGGCCCGTGAGCTTCACCACGGAGGTGCCGTACAGGCCCGCGCCCGTCAGCGTCACCCACACGGGGCCCGCGTCCTTGCCGCCCTGCCCCCAGCCATCCGGCATGAGCGCCACCAGCTTCGCGCTGTCCCCCGGCGCCAGCGTGCCGGACAGCGACGCGAGCGTGAGGTTGGGCACCTGCGCCACGGGCTCGTCCGAGCCGCCGATGACGAGCAGCGACTCCTCGCCCTCCCACGTCTCGCCCTTCTTGTCCTTCACCGTCACGCGCGCCACCACCCGGCCCACGTCGGTGGTGGGCACCTTCTGGCGGGACGTGCCGTCCTGCTGCGTGGTGAAGGTCTGCGTGCCCAGCGTCTTCTCGCTGCCGTCCGCGCGGACCAGCACGAAGTCCACGTCGCCCGTGGTGACGCCGTAGGCCTTGCCGGACAGCGTGGTGGCGCGCACGGACAGCTGCGCCTCCGAGCCCTTCTGCACCACCGCGTCGGAGAACCGCGCCACGCCCAGCACCTCCACCTTCGACAGGAAGAAGGCGGCGGTGCCGGTGGCGAACGTCTCCTGATCATCCCGCGCGCGCACGGTGAGGCTGTAGCGGTACGGCAGCCGGTCCTCGCCCGCGGCGAGCGCGGGCACGGCGACCTCCACCTCGGCCTCGCCCTCCGCGTTGAACTCGCCGGCGCTGGACCACGGGTCGTCCGTGGCCTGGCGCTCCGCCACGGAGGAGTACAGCCGCTCCGGCACGCTCAGCTTGCCCTCGCTGCTGGAGGCCGTGCCGTACGTCACCGCGCTGCCCTGGCCGCCGCGGCCGGAGTCGTCCACCCACGCGGGCGCGTCCAGCAGGGAGCGGTAGAGGAACACCTCGTACTTCGCGCCCTTGGGCACGCCGCCCGCGTAGCGGCGCGCGCGCACCGTCACGCTCACCGTCTGGCCGGGCACCACCGTCTCCGACTTCGGCTGCACCTCCAGGTAGAACGTGGGCTTCACGTAGTCCTGCACGCGCGCCTCGCCCTGGTGGGGGTGCTCGTCCAGGTCCGCCTCGATGCGCAGCACGCCCGTGCCCAGGTCCTCCGGCACCTTCAGCGTGCCGTTGAACGCGCCGAACTCGTCCACCGCCGCGCGGGTGACGATTTCACGGCCCTCCTGCGACACCAGCTTCACGCGCACGTCGCGCTTCTTCGGCGTGAAGAGCCGCGCGAGGAACGTGTCCGGCTGGCGCACGAGGCCGCGGAACTTCACCTCGTTGCCCGGCTTGTAGATGGGCCGGTCGCTGTAGATGAACACGTCCGGCGCCACCGCCAGCGCGGAGTAGAAGTCCGTGTCCACGATGGCCGTGTCCTTGCCGGCCGTCACCGTCGCGATGATGCGCGGCTCCGTCACCGCCAGCGTCACCTCGCCCTTGTCGTCCGTGGTGCCCGAGGGGCCCTTGCCCGTGGGCAGGTACACCTGCACCCGAGCCCCCGCGCGCGGCTGCTGGTCGCGCCCCGCCACGCGCACCAGCACCTGTCCATCCGTCTGCTTGAGCTGCACGGTGACGTCGCTGACGACGAGCACCACCTGCCCCTCCACCCGGCCCTGCACCAGCTGGAGCACGTAGGTGCCCGGGGGCAGCGGAGCGAGCAGCACGCGGCGCTCCTGGAAGCCGCTGCTGCTGTCGCCCGTGTCGAAGCCCGGCACGTTGAAGTCCCGGTTCGCGCCGCCCAGGTCCAGGTTGAGCCACTGGCTGCGCACCACGGAGAAGCCCGGCGGCGTGCCCACCAGCTTCTCCGGCCCTTCGGCCACCTTCGCCAGCGGCTCGCCGGACGACGACGACTGCGGCGGCTTCGGCAGGGACGTCCCCACCTCCTGGCGGAAGTCGGGCGACAGCGCCTCCATCAGCACGAGGCCCGGCGAGCTCACCGCGTTGAGGCCCCGGCTCAGGCCGCGGCCCGGGTTGAGCAGCGTGGGCGGCGTCTCGTACGCGCGCCGCAGGTCGCCCTGCGCGCGGATGAACGCGTCCAGGTTCGCGGGCTGGAGCACGCGCAGCTCGACGGGGCCCTTGTCCTCGAAGGCGACGTCCACGGCCACCGGCTCACTGCTGCCGTAGGAGCGGGGGACGGTGATGTAGAGCGGCTTGGCCAGCGCCACGCCGGACAGCAGGAGCGCGGCCAGCGCCGCGAAACGAACGGAGGTCTTCATGTCCCAAATCCTTCCGACGCCATGACGTAGCCCTGCGCGTTGCCACGGAAGCCCAGGTACGGCAGGGCCTCCAGGTCGCGGCGGGCCGCTTCGATTTCAGGAGGCAGCGCCTTGGGCATGGGCGACGCGCGGTCCACGCGCGCCTCGGACGTGTAGCCGTCCATGGCCAGCCCGCTGAGCAGCCGTCCCAGGTTGACGCCCAGCATCACCGTGGAGGGCGCGCGCAGCCCCGCCACCACCGGGCCCGCGGCGTTGAGCATGTTGGGCGCGCTGCCTTCGCACGCCTTCTTGAGCCGCTCGACCTCCTGCGGGCTCGTGGCCAGCACCACGTGCTTGCACAGCGTCGCGCTCACCAGCGTCCGCGCGCCGCCGGAGAACAGCGCGGACAGCCCCTCCGCGTCCTTCTCGTCGCCCCACAGCAGGGCCAGCTCCGGCGCCAGGGACGTGCTGCCGCGCGGCGTCCACGCCAGGGCCACCTGGCGCTCGCGCAGCGGGGCCCGGCTCTCGCCCTTCCAGAAGGCCTTGAGCTGCGCGGGCTCCAGCGACTCCGGCAGCATGAACCGGAACGCGAACAGCACCGGCGTGTCCTCGGGCACCAGCTTGAGCAGGTCGTCGGAGAGGGGCTTGCCGGTGGTGACGGACGTCCCGCTGACCTTCCCGGCGATGCCCTTCGCCACCAGCCGGTCGCCGTCCACGCGCAGCTGCAGCCGCGTGTCCTCGCCCAGCCCCAGCACGTGGGTGAAGAGCTGCGCCTCGCGGCCGTAGGCGTTCGCGTCGAAGCCCACCTCCACGTCCGCGCCGTCATCCGCCTCCAGCTCCGGCAGCGGCGAGCACAGCGCCTGGAGCACCACCACCGGGTGGCGCGACAGCACCAGCCGGTCCGCCGTGCGCGCGGCCCACACCGTCTGCTCGGCGACGAGCCAGCGCGACAGCTGGAAGCCGCCGTCCGGCACCTTCTCCCCCATGCCGGAGGGGCAGCCGTCCGCGACCATCCCGCCGCGCTTCGCCACGGAGTCCAGCGCGTCCCACGCCGCCTGGGACGTCTTGTTCGCCTTGGGGACGAGGAGCGCGGGCGTGCCCACGCGCGCGTCGCCGGTGAACCACACCGTGCGGAACGGCGTGTCGAGCAGCTGCCCGACGACGACGTCCAGCACCGCGCCCTTGAAGGACGCCTTGAGGTCCGTGCCGGTGGAGCCCAGGAACGCGGCCCAGCCGCTCGCGAAGCCCTGGCCCAGCGGCTTCTCCCACTGCGACTTCAGCCACGCGTTGCGCGCCAGCGCGTCGCGCACCTTCGCGGGCGAGTGCACGTCCACCC
>NZ_RAWL01000367.1:0-8772 GCF_003668885.1 Corallococcus sp. AB049A
CCTACGGGGGTGGGCGCTCTCCCGCATTTTTTCGTGCGGTGCTGCGCTTCAGTGCGCGTCCGCCCAGCTCTTCCCAGCGCCCACTTCCACCTTGAGCGGCACCTTCAGCTCGGCGACGGAGGACATGCTCTTCACGGCCAGGGCCTTCACCGCGTCCACCTCCGCGTCCGGCGCCTCGAAGAGCAGTTCGTCGTGCACCTGGAGCAGCACGCGCGTCTTCAGCTTCTGCTCGCGCAGCGCGGCGTCCACCGCCAGCATGGCCTTCTTCATCAGGTCCGCGGCGGTGCCCTGGATGGGCATGTTGATGGCGGCGCGCTCGGCGGCCTGGGCCACCGCGCGGTTCTTGGAGAGCAGGTCGCCCATCAGGCGGCGGCGGCCGTAGAGCGTCTCCACGTAGCCCACCTTGCGCGCCTTCTCCACGGTGTCCTCCAGGTACTGGCGGATGCCCGCGTACCGGGTGAAGTACCGCTCGATGACGTCGCGCGCGTTCTCCTGGGAGATGCCCAGGCGCGTGGACAGGCCGTGCGCGGACAGGCCGTACGCGATGCCGAAGTTCACCGTCTTCGCCACGCGGCGCTGCTCGCGGTCCACGTCCTTGGGGTCCACGCCGAAGATTTCGGCCGCCGTGCGGCTGTGGATGTCCTCGTCGTTGCGGAAGGCCTCGATGAGCACCGGGTCCTCCGCGATGTGCGCCAGCAGCCGCAGCTCAATCTGCGAGTAGTCCGCGCTCACCAGCTGGTGCCCCGCGTCCGCCACGAAGGCGCGGCGGATTTCACGGCCCACTTCCGTGCGGATGGGGATGTTCTGCAGGTTCGGGTCGGACGAGGACAGCCGGCCCGTGGCGGTGGCCGCCTGGTGGTACGTCGTATGGATGCGCCCGTCCTTCGCCACCAGCGTGGGCAGCGTGTCCAGGTAGGTGCTCTTGAGCTTGGACAGGCCGCGGTACTCGATCAGCGCCCGCGCGAGCACGCTGTTGTGCTCCTCCGCCAGCTTCTCCAGCACCTCCTGATCCGTGGAGGGGCCCGTCTTGCCGCGCTTGAGGATGGGCAGCTTCTGCTCTTCGTAGAGCACCTGCGCCAGCTGCGGGTTGGAGCCCAGGTTGAAGACGTGGCCCGCGGCCTGGTGGCACTCGGCCTCCTTCGCCTTCACCTCCACGTCCACGCGCTCGGACGTGCGGGCCAGCTCCGCCACGTCCAGCTTCACGCCCTCGCGCTCCATGCGCGCGAGCACGGGCAGGATCGGCAGCTCCAGCGTGCGCGCCAGCTCCGCCAGCCCGCCCAGCTCCAGCTCCTGCCACAGCTCCGGCGCCAGCCTGCGCGCCGCGTCCGCGCGCACCGCGTACGCCGCGGCCACCTCCTCCGGCCCGTGGTCCGCCAGCGGCCGGCCCTTCTTGCCGCCCACGGACGCGGGCAGCGCGGGCAGCTCCGAGCGCAGCCGCTCCCGCGCCAGGTCCTCCAGCGCGTGCTCCCGGCGCGACGGGTTGAGCAGGTAGCTCAACAGCTCCACGTCGTCGTGCGCGCCTTCCAGCGTCAGGCCTTCGTTGGCCAGCACCAGCGTGAGCGCCTTGAGGTCGTGGCCGCCCTTCTTCACCGCCGCGTCCGCGAGCACGTCCTTCAGGGCCGCGCTGAAGGCCGCCACCGGCACCTGCGTGGCGCCCAGTTGCTGGTGCCTGAGCGGCACGTAGCGCGTGGAGCCATCCGGTAGCGCCACGCCCAGGCCCACCAGCGGCGCCGCGAAGGGCATGCCCTCATAGGCGGGCACCAGCGTGAGGCTCCCGGCCGCCTTCGCCGCGTCCGCCAGCGTCTTCAGCTCCGCCTCGGTGGTGACCAGCGTGGTGGTGGTGGACAGCGGCGCCACGTCCGGACGGGCCGCGGGCTCCTCCGCGGGCAGGTCGCGCAGCAGCGCGAAGAACTCCAGCTCCGTGAACAGGTCGCGCGCGCGCGTGGCGTCCGGAGCGCGGCGGATGAGGTCCTCCAGCTTCACGCCCAGGGGCAATGCCGTATTGAACGTCACGAGCTGCTTGGCGCGCGTCAGGCTCTCGCGGTGGGACTCCAGCGCCGCGCGGATCTTCGGCTTCTTCACCTCTTCCACGCGCGCGAGCAGCGTCTCCACGTCGCCGAACTGGTGGAGCAGCTCCACCGCCGTCTTGTCGCCCACGCCGGGCACCTTGGCGACGTTGTCCACCGCGTCGCCCACCAGGGCCAGGAAGTCGCGCACCTGCCTGGGCAGGATGCCCATCTTCTCCTGCACGTCCGCGATGCCGATGCGCTTGTTCTTCGCGGGGTCGAAGAGGGTGATGTCCTCGTCGACGATCTGCATGAAGTCCTTGTCGCTGGTGACGACCAGGACCTGGTAGCCCTCGGCCTTGGCCTGCATCGCCAGGGTGCCGATGACGTCGTCCGCCTCCCAGCCCTCCGCGTCCAGCGAGGGCAGGTTCAGCACGTCCCCCACCTTGCGGATGAGCGGGAACTGGGGCGTCAGGTCCTCCGGCGGCGCCTTGCGGTTCGCCTTGTACGTGGGGTCGATCTTCTGACGCTCCACGCGGCCGGACTTGTCGAACGCCAGCGCCACGTGCGTGGGCTTCAACTCCTGCAGGGCCTTGAGCACCATGCGGGTGAAGCCCAGCACCGCGTTGGTGGGCACTCCCTTGCTCGTCGTGAGCGGGGGGATGGCGTGGTAGGCGCGGAAGATGAAGCCAGAGGCGTCGAAGAGCGCCAGGCGGCGCTCGGAGCGCGGGGGGCTGGTGTCGGCCATCCCCCGTCCCTAGCGCGCCTCCCGGCCCCTGTCCATGAAGCCCCGCACCGGAAGGCCGCTCAGCGGCACTTCAGCTCGGCCTTCTTCGCCGTCACCTGCTCCGCGATGCCGTCACCCGGCACGGCGTAGTCCTCCACCGCCTGGATGTCCGAGCAGCTGCCCACGTTGTTCAACGCGTTCTGCGCCTGCGTGGAGCAGAAGGCCACCACGCGGTTCAGGTCCGTGTTGCCCTTGTAGAACTCGAAGCCCAGCTTCCAGATGCGGCAGCCGCGGCGGCGGTCCTCGCGGTCCGCGAAGTGCTTGCCGCGCAGGTAGGAGGCGACCGCCATGTCCTGGAAGATGTTCTTCCGGTAGAAGGACAGGTGCGACTCCGCGAGCTCCGCCATGATGCGCTTGTCCGTCGCCAGCGCCTCCCTGAACGGCGCCACCGCGCGCTCCGGGTCCTCGTTGGTGAGCGAGCTCTCGCCCGTCTTGAAGAGCTGATCCACGTTGGACACGTCGCGGATGAGCTCGTCCGCCAGCGAGTGGAACTCCGCCTGGTCCACCTTCGCGCGCAGCTTCTGCAGCGTCGCCATGGACTCGCTGCCGCGGCCGGTCCAGTAGTCGAACATCGCCGCCTGGATGAGCTTGTGCGTGTAGCGCTTGTTGAACATGGCCTTCACCTCGCTGGCCTGATCCACGCCCCCACCCTCCACCTGCAGGATGTCGGACACGGGGCAGGTCCACGGCGCGGCGCCGCGGTCCAGGCGCGTGCGGGCCACGAGGAACTTCACGAACATGGCGTCCTTGGGGCGCCACTCGTTCTTGCGCAGGCCGCCCTCGAGGCGCAGCGTCTGGCCGATGGGCGGCTCCAGGTCCTCCTTGCTCTGCTTCTGGCACCAGACTTCCATGTACTCCTGGCAGCGCGGCACCGCGGCGCCCCACTGCGAGTTGTTCAGGTAGCGCTTGCAGTCGTCCTTCGCGCGCTCCACGAACTGCTCGGCCGTCTCACGCGCCTTGGAGCGGGCGCGGCGGAAGTACTCGCTCTCCTTCGGAATCTTGCGCAGCAGCTCCAGCGCCTGCTTCTCGCGGTTGAGCTCGATGGCCTTCTTCGCGGCCTCGAAGTTGTCGAAGGCTTCCTTCTCCAACTTGATGCGCCGCACGAGGGTGTTCGCCTCGACGTTGATGGGGTCCTGATCCAACGCCTGCTCGCACGCGGCCTCGGCGCGGCCCCAGTCCGGGGCGCCCAGCTCGTTGGAGGCGTAGGAGCGGCACTCGCTGAGCAGCTCCTGCACCTGCTGCGCGGGATCCAACGGCGCGGCCGGCCCGGACTTCTGGGCGTTCTGCGCGGGCCCCACGGACGACTTCACCACCGCCGCCACCGCCAGCAGCGCCACCACGCCGCCCGCGACCACCAGCAGCTTGCGCTTGCTGTCCGCGGCGGGCTCGCCACGGCTGCCGCGACGGGGCGGCACCGCGCCCGTTCCCGGACGCCGCGCGGGCGTGTCGGAGGGCTCGAAGGTCATCTCCACCACGCCGAACTGGAGGACGTCCCCGGCCTGCAGCTCGACGAACTCCTCGCCCAGGATCTCTCCGTTGAGCAGGGTGCCGTTGGCGCTGCCCAGGTCGCGCGCGAGGATGGCGCTGCCTTCGCGCTTCACCTCCGCGTGCTTGCGGCTCACGGAGTCGTCATCCAGGACGACCGCCGCCGGAGGCGCACGGCCCACCAGCAGCGTGCCCTGGATGGGATAGGACTTGCCCGCCCACGGCCCCGTCATGCCCTTGAGCACCGGACCGGAGCCGGCGGCCGCTGCAGCCGCCCCGCCCGCGGGCTGGGGACGCGAGGGCCGCTTCGCCAGCGCGCCCTCCGGCTTCGCGGCGCCGTTCTGGGTGGCCTTGGCGCGGATGCTGGGCATGGCGCGCGTGCCCTTCACGGGCGCGTCCGAAAGCGTCGCGGGGTCTCCGGGCGGAGGCGTCTTCGCGCGGCGGCCGCTGGTGCTCCGGCCACCGCCCTTGAGCTTCAGCTCGTAGTCGCCCAACAGCACCTGCGAGCCCGGCATGAGCGCCGTGGGCCCCTCGATGCGCTCGCCGTCCACGAAGGTGCCGTTCTGGCTGCCCCCGTCCTCGACGTAGACCGTGCCGCCCTCCACGTAGATGCGCGCGTGCTGCCGCGACACCCCTCCTTCCGTGAGGACCAGGTCATTGCCCTGCTGGCGGCCAATCTTCAGCTCGCCGGCGATCTCGTGCTCGTGCTCAGTGCCGTCAGGGTGACGGACGACCAGGGTTGCCATGGGCGCGTCAGTCCTCGCGGAAGATACTCATGTTCACGGGGATGCCCTTGCGCTGGAGCTCGTCGTAGAACTTCGGGACGAAGCCCGAAGCCACGTAGCGTCCTCGCACCTTGTGGTCCTCCGTGAAGCCATCCTGCTTGTAATAGAAGATGTCCTGCAGGGTCACGATGTCGACCTCCATGCCGGACACCTCGGTGATGAAGCAGATCTTGCGGGAGCCGTCGGAGAAGCGCGTCTGCTGCACGATGAGGTGCACGGCGCTGGCGATCTGCTCGCGGATGGCCTTCACCGGCAGCTCCATGCCGGACATGAGCACCATCGTCTCCAGCCGGGCAATCGCGTCGCGCGGCGTGTTCGCGTGCAGCGTGGTGAGCGAACCGTCGTGGCCGGTGTTCATGGCCTGGAGCATGTCCAGCGTCTCACCGGAGCGGCACTCGCCCACCACGATGCGGTCCGGCCGCATGCGCAGGCAGTTCTTCACCAGCTCGCGGATGGTGATGGCGCCCTTGCCTTCCAGGTTGGGCGGGCGGCTCTCCAGCTGCACCCAGTGGTCCTGCGGCAGCTGAAGCTCCGCCGCGTCCTCCACCGTGATGATGCGCTCACCCTCCGGGATGAAGGAGCTGATGATGTTCAGCGTCGTCGTCTTCCCGGAGCCCGTGCCGCCGGAGATGACGATGTTGCGCCGGGCCGTCACGCACATCTCCAGGAACTCCGCCATCTGCGCGGTGACCGTCTTGTATTTGATCAGGTCCTGGATCTTCAGCGCGTCCTTCTTGAACTTGCGGATGGTGATGCAGGGGCCCTTGAGCGCCAGCGGCGGGATGATGGCGTTCACGCGGCTGCCGTCCTTGAGGCGCGCGTCCACCAGCGGGCTGGACTCGTCGATGCGGCGGCCAATGGGCGCCACGATGCGCTCGATGACGCCGAGCACCGCCTGGTTGGAGGAGAACGTCTTCTCCGACAGGGTCAGCTTGCCCTTGCGCTCGATGTAGATCTGGTTGGCGTGGTTCACCATGATCTCGCTGATCTCTTCCGACGCGAGGAACGCCTCCAGGGGCCCCAGGCCCAGCGCCTCGTTGATGACGTCGGTGAGCAGCTCCTCCCGGTCCACGTCCCCGGGAAGCTCCTGGTCCGCCTCCATCTGGTCGATGATGTCCCGGATGGCCTTTTCGGTGCGGCGCCAGAGCTCCTCGTCCCCGAGCCGGTCCATGTCCATGCGACGCAGGTCCAGGTACTCGATGAGCCGGTCGTGGATCTCCTTCTGGAGCCGCGAGTAGCGCTCCAGCCGGGGGTCCACCTTGCGCTTGTTCTTGGCCATGGCCGCGGCCATGGACGCCGGCATGCGGCTGGGAGCGGCGGCGGCGGGCGCGGGCGCCTCCTCCTCCTCGTAGGGCTCCTCCTCCTCGTAGGCCTCTTCCTCCTCGTAGGCCTCCTCGCCCTGCTCCTCGTCGTAGCCCTCGTCCACGGGCTCGTCCGGCAGCGGCTCCACGTTGAGGATGTAGTCGCCGATGGAGACCTGGTCGGTCGGCTTGAGCACCATGGGCCCGGCGATCTTCTTGCCGTTCACGAAGGTGCCGTTCGTGGACTTCATGTCCACGATGATGAAGCGGCCGTCCTTTTCGACGATGCGGGAGTGGGTCTTGGAGACGTTCCCCTTGGCGAGCACGATGTCGTTGCCGGCAATCCGGCCGATCGTGATCTCGTTCTTGGGGTACTCCCGCTGCTCCGACCCGCCACCCTTCTCCGTCAGCGTGATGAGAAACATGAGGCGGGATGCTACCAAGCCCTCCTACGACCTCAAAGACTCCTGCGACGCTCGCCCGCCTGCTGCCCGGAAACGAACGGGCCGGCACCCTCCCCTCTGAAGCGGGGACGGAGCCGGCCCGGATGAGACGCGACGGCGCGGAAGGCCGTCAGTCGAAGATGTTGAAGTTCACCTCGGAGCGGGCCTGCTTGTAGCGGGTCTTCACGTCCTCGATGATGCTGCGGACCTTGTCCGAGTCCGGGTTCACGATGCGCGGGGTGACGAAGATCACCAGCTCGCGCTTGGTGGAGTCGAACGCGCGGTTCTTGAACAGCTCGCCCACGATGGGGATGTGACCCAGGCCCGGCAGCTTCGCGACGGCCTTCTGCTCGTCGTGGCTGAACACGCCGGACAGCACGATGGTCTCACCGTGGCGCACGGTGACGTTCGTCTTGACCTTGCGGGTGCGGAAGCCCGGGATGGCGGACGAACCACCGAAGGACACGGACACGGAGGTGTCGATTTCAGAGGCCTCCGCCTCCACCTCCGTCTGGATGTTGCCGTTGCGGTCCGCGGTGGGGCGGATGTTCAGGATGACGCCGTAGGGCTTGTACTCCACCGTGAACTGCGTGTTGGTGATGAGGGGGATGGGCACCTCGCCGCCGGCCAGGAACTCCGCCTTCTCACCGCTGGCGCACACCAGCTTGGGCTGCGCCAGCAGGCGGCCGTAGCCGTCGTTGGCCTGGAAGCCAATGCTCAGGTCGGACCCGCCGTTCGCGCCCATGATGAGGGTGGAGACGGCGTCGCCGCCCGGCAGCAGCGCCTTGTTCAGCGCGACGTTGGCGGTCAGCGAACCGGTGATGTCCGTGGGGTACTTGATGCCGTAGCGGTCGCGGCTGTTGCGGCGGATTTCGACGAACTGGACCTCGGAGAGGATCATCCGCTTGATGCCGACGACGAGCAGGTTCTCCACCTTCTCACCGATGGCCTTGGTGATCAGCTCCGCCTTCTGGAGGTCCTGCTGGCTCTCCACGGAGCCCTCCAGGAAGATGGTCGCGCCCACCACGTTGGCCTGCACGTTCTTCAGGCCCGCCTTCTGGAAGGCCGCGTTCAGGTTCTGCGCCACCAGCTTCTTGGCGTTGGGGGCGATCTTCACGAACGACTTCACGTTCGGGTACAGGCTCACCACCTGCTCGATGCGGTCCGCGTCCTGCGTGGTGTAGGCCTGACCGTCCAGGTAGATGCGGTCGCCCACCATGCGCACGGAGACGCCTTCGATTTCGCCCAGCAGGCGCTTGATCTCGGAGATGACCTCGTTGGGGTCCTGCTTGCGGACCGTCACCAGGTAGCTGATGCGCTGACCGGAGGACTTCCAGACGAGCAGCGTCGTCTTGCCCTCCTGGTTGCCGGTGACGAGCAGCTGGCCGGTGCCCAGCGTCTTCACCTCGGCGATGGACGGATCACCCAGCGCGACGCGGCTGAGGCCGGGAATGGTGAGCACCTTCTGGGTACCCACGCCCAGGCTGACGGAGCTGCCCTCCTGGGCCTGCGCGGGGGCACTGGCCACCAGGGTGACGAGGGCGCCGAGCGCCAGGGCTTGCGTGAAGCGAGTGGACATCGTGTGAATCCCCTTCTTGCGTGCGCGCGCCCGGACGACGAAGCGCGCTATCCCAGATGTTGTTGCTGCCACCACATGGCCCAGAAAGTCCCGAGCGCGATGGAGACGCCGTAGGGGATGTGTCGCACGGGAGCGGGAGAGGTTTCCTCGCGCATCCATTTCATCCGCACCGCCCAGCGACGGGCCACCGCCGCCAGCGTGTCCCAGACGGCCCCCTGCCACAGCAGCGTGACGATGGCCTGAAGCGCGCCCACCAGCGAGATGAAGGCCGCCGCCGACAGCACCGTGGGAAAGCCCAGCACGCAGCCCACGCCCGCCATCAGCTTGACGTCACCCCACCCCATGCGCCCGCGCAGCGCACCCGGCACCAGCAAGAGCGCGAGTCC
>NZ_RAWL01000368.1:0-8771 GCF_003668885.1 Corallococcus sp. AB049A
CAGGGAGAGGGGCTGGCTAAGCTGGCTGAATCGCTTGCATTTTCCGGTCTGTTGTCCTAGGCAGTCAAGGCCCGGATGAGGGGGTGTTGACACTCATGCATCCCCACCGGCCGGGCTACCAACAACACGGCGCCGCGAGACCTTCCGCAAGGTGATTCGCGGGCGCTTCCGACCGTGAAGTGACGACAATGGACGGTTTGAATCCCCGGAAGGTCTTCTCCCTCCTGTTCATCATCGGCATCGCCGTGGTGTTCACGCTCCAGTTCGGTCCGGGCAGCAACGGGTTCGCGGACACGGGCAGCCAGGCGCCTACCGCCAGCGCGGTCGCCACGGTGAACGGCAAGGAGATCCCCCTGCGCGACTTCAGCATGGCCTGGTCGCGCCAGATGAACTTCCTGCGCTCGCAGGGCAACCCCATCCCGGAGTCGGTGGCCCGCCAGTTCGGCCTGGACAAGCAGGTGCTCGACCGGCTGGTGAACGCGGAGCTGCTCGCCCAGTCGGCGGAGCGCCACGGCATCACCCCGTCGGATGAGGAGCTGCGCAAGGTCATCCACGAGAACACCGACTTCCACAGCAAGGAAGGCGCCTTCGACTTCGCCCGCTACCAGCAGGTGCTGCGCGACTTCTACCGCCGCACGCCGCAGGAGTACGAGCAGGAGCTGCGCCGCCAGATGGCCGCCCAGAAGATGCTGGACGTGGTGCGCACGGGTGCCGTGGTGTCGGACGACGAGGTCCGCGCCCGCTACGAGAAGGAAGGCAACCAGGCGAAGCTGGTGTTCGCCCGCTTCCTGCCCACGATGTACGCGGACAAGGTCCCCGCGCCCACGCCCGCGCAGCTGGCCGCGTTCCAGAAGGACCATGAGAAGGAGATCGCCGACTATTACGCGGCGAACAGCTTCGTCTACAACGTGCCGGAGCGGATCCGCGCGCGCCAGATCCTGGTGAAGGTGGCCCCGGACGCCACGCCCGAGCAGAAGGCCCAGGCCAAGGCGAAGGCGGAGGGCTTCCGCAAGGAGCTGGAGGGCGGCAAGGACTTCGCCACCCTGGCCAAGGCGAGCAGCGACGACACCGCCACCAAGGCCAAGGGCGGCGAGCTGGGCTGGGTGGAGCGCACCACGTGGGACCCGGCGCTGGCCGACGCGGCGTTCGCGCTGAAGGCCGGGGAAGTCACGCAGCCGGTGGAGTCCGCGCTGGGCGTGCACCTGGTGAAGGTGGAGGAGAAGAAGGACGCCCAGGCGAAGAAGCTGGAGGACGTGAAGGCCGAGATCGCCACCACCCTCTTCAAGCAGGAGCAGGCGAAGGGGCTGGCCAAGGCGGAGGCGGAGAAGGCGCTGGCGGCGGCCAAGGCCGGCAAGTCCCTGAAGGAGCAGTTCCCGGTGCCCGCCGGTCAGCAGCCCGCGCTCTTGCGCTTCGAGGCGGAGACCAAGCCGGAGGCGGTGGAGACGGACAGCTTCACCGCGCAGGGTGACTCCGTGCCGCACCTGGGTCCGGCGCCGGGCCTGGTGAAGGCCACCTTCGAGGCCAACGGCCCGGCGGTGCTGGGCGAGGTCTTCACCGTGGGCGAGGCGAGCATCGTCGCGCAGGTGGTGGATCGCGAGAAGCCGGACACCGCGGGCTTCGACAAGCGCAAGGAGGAGCTGCGCACCCAGGCCCGTCAGGCCAAGCAGATCGAGCTGACGGAGTCCTTCCTCAAGTCGCTGAAGAAGAGCGGCAACGTCGTGACCAACAACGAGGCCATCGACTCGGTGTTGGGCTCCGCGGGGTAGTCACCCGCCGGAGCGGGCGTAGGGGACCTCGCGAGGGGCCCCCTCCGCCGAAGGGGCCTCGGCGACGGCGATGCCGTCCCGGCCCCGCCCCTTGGCCGCGTACATGGCGAAGTCCGCCGCGCGGATGAGGTCCGTGGCAGTGGTGGCGTGCTCCGGGAAGGAGGCCACCCCCACGCTCGCGGTGAGCGCCACGTCCAGTCCCTGCTCGCGCAGGAAGCGCTGGCCGCGGAACGCCTCGCAGATGCGCTGGGCGATGACCTGCGCCCCTGCCGTGTCCGTCTCAATCAACATCACCGCGAACTCGTCGCCGCCGTAGCGGAAGACGGCGTCCAGGTTGTGGCGGCCCAGGCTGATGAGCAGGTCCCCCACCTCCTTGAGCGTGGCGCTGCCCACCAGGTGTCCGTGCCGGTCGTTGATGGACTTGAAGTGGTCCAGGTCCAGGAACACCAGGGACAGCGGGTGGCGGAAGCGCGCCGAGCGCTTCACCTCCTGCTCCAGTTGCGCGCGCAGGTGCCGCGCGTTGAAGCAGCCGGTGTGCTCGTCCGTGATGGTGAGCTCCTGGATGCGGCGGAAGTTGCGCGCGTTCTCGATGGCGATGGCCGCGTAGTCCGCGATGGCGGACAGGGCGGTCAGGTCGTCATGCGTGAAGCCGGGCTCCGTGGGGCCGTTGACCAGCTCAATCACGCCCAGCACCCGCTCTCGCGCCACCAGGGGCACGGCGAGCAGCGAGCGCGTGTGGAAGGCGGAGGCCTCATCGAAGCGGGGCGCGAAGCTGGAGTCGCCCGCCACGTCGTGGACGAGCCGCGCGACGCCGGAGGAGAACACCGCTCCGGCGATGCCTTCACCGGGGTTGAGCTGCAGGCCCTTGAGGGCTTCGGCGCCCTCCCCCACCGCGATTTCGAAGTAGAGCTTTCCGCTGCGCTCGTCCTGGAGGATGAGCGACCAGTTGCGCGGTTTGAGCAGCGCGCTGACCTTCTGCATCACCAGCGCGAGCACTTCGCGCAGCTCCAGCGTGGAGGTCAACGCCTTGGCCATCTCGTTGTAGGCGGCCAGCTGCTCCACTGTCCGCTTCATGGCCGACAGGAGGTCCGCGGGGTTCATCGAGGTGCCCTCTGGAGCGCAAGTCTGCTAAGGCCCGCGAGCGCGAAACCTCCCGCACCCGCCCATGGATCCAACCGCTCTGTTCGTTCTCGCCTCCGCATCGCCCCGGCGCAAGGATTTATTGGCCCAGCTGGGCCTTCGCTTCACCGTGGCGGCGGCGGATATCGATGAAACGCCGAAGGCCGGAGAAATTGCGCCGGACTACGTGCGAAGGCTCGCGGAGGAGAAGGCCCGCACGGTGGCCGCCCGGCACCCGGAGGCCTGGGTGCTGGCGGCGGACACCACCGTGGCCCTGGGGTCGCAGCTGCTCGGCAAGCCCCGGGACGCGGCCGAGGCGCGGGAGATGCTTGGCCGGTTGTCCGGCCGGGTGCACGAGGTCTTCACCGGCATCGCGGTGGCGGGAAGGGCCCGGGAGGCCCAGGTGGTTCGCACGCAGGTGACCTTTCGCGCGCTCTCGCCAGATGAGATTGCCTGGTACGCGGATACCGGTGAGCCCCTGGACAAGGCGGGCGCCTACGCCATCCAGGGCAAGGGCGGGTTCCTGGTGCAGGGCATCGACGGCAGCCACTCGAACGTCGTCGGCCTGCCGCTGGGAGAGACGCTGGCGCTGCTCCAGCGCGCGGGCATGCCGCTTCCCTGGACGCCCGGCTCGCCCGGCTCGCCCGGCTCGGAGGCTTCGCGATGAGCAGCGTGGCGGACAACCTGGCGCGGGTGCGCGAGCGCGTGGCGAAGGCCTGCGCGAGCGCGGGGCGGCCGGAGTCGTCGGTGACGCTGGTGGCCGTGTCCAAGCTCAAGCCCGCGGCGCTGATCCGCGAGGCGTACGCCGCGGGCCAACGCGACTTCGGGGAGAACTACGCCCAGGAGCTGCGGGACAAGGCCGAGGAGCTCAAGGACCTGGACGGCCTGCGCTGGCACGCCATCGGGTCGCTGCAGACGAACAAGGTGAAGTACGTGGCGCGCGTCGCGCACGCCTTCCACGCGCTGGAGCGGCTGGACGTCGCCACGGAGTTGTCCAAGCGGCGCGCGGGCTCCACGCCCCTGCCTTGCTACGTGGAGCTCAACCTGGGCGGCGAGGACACCAAGCACGGCCTCACCCCGGACGCGCTGGGCGACTTCGTGGCGAAGGTGCGCGAGCTGCCCCACTTGCAGGTGGTGGGGCTGATGGCGCTGCCGCCGCCCACGGACGACGTGGCGCGGATGCGCGAGGGCTTCGCCCGGCTGCGCGAGCTGGCCTCGGCGCACGGGCTCACCGCCCTGTCCATGGGCACCACGCACGACTTCGAGCAGGCCATCCTGGAAGGCGCCACCGCCGTGCGCGTGGGCACCGCCATCTTCGGCGAGCGCGCCTGAAGTCCGCTCACAGCTCGCGGAACCGCAGCCGCCCCTCCTGGTTGACGAGCGCCTTGAACTCGCAGCCGCAGTAGTTGCAGCGCACCTCGTCCCCGTCCGTGAACGTGTCGTCCACGGGGTTGTTGGCGTTGCAGCCCGGGCAGTCGAACTCATCGAACACGCGGATGCCGGCGCCCGCGCCGCTCTCCTTGGCGAAGTCGTCGTCGTCGAACTGGAAGTCGTTGGCCATGGGCCCGGACGCTAGCACCGGGCACCCCGTCCGGGAGTGCCTTGCCGGGCATGCAGGCAGGCGCGCGCGACTGTCCGCCATTTGTCAGCGGGGCTTGGGGGCGTGTACCCCTGCGGGCCGCCATTTCCGTCTCCTGCCGGCCGTTCCCAGGGGCGTCCGGAGGGCGGCCGGACGGCTTTGAATGCTGTCCCACGGCCGTCCGTCCTGGAAATGTCCGGTGGTGGGGGCGGTTGAGCGGCACGGTTGGCTTGGGCGGGCCGGCCACCTAACTTGCAGGCAAGGGAGCACACCCGATGCGCGGTCTGTCCAGGTGGGGGTTCACGGCGGCGGTGGTGGGACTCATGGGGTCCACGCTGGCGCATGCCCAGGAGCCCACCGGTTCGGCGTTCGGCCCGGGTGAGCAGGCGCAGTACCGGGTGAAGTACCTGGGGCTGACGGCCGGCACGGCGACGGTGACGGTGGGCGCGCCCATGACGCAGTGGGGCCAGAGCGTGTGGCCCATTGTCTCCACGGCGAAGTCCGACGACCTGGTGGGCGTGTACCCCATCAAGAGCCGCTTCGTGACGTACTGGAACGCGGGCAGCCAGCGGGTGACGGGGAGCGATCTGCACTCGGAAGAGAACCGCAAGCGCCGCCGCCAGCGCATCCAGCTGACGGCGGACGGCGCGGGCGCGAAGGTCATCAAGCAGAAGGAGAGCGACCCGCCGCGCGAGTCGGAGCACACGCTGCCCGAGGGCACCATGGACGTGGCGGGCGCGACGTTCGCGCTGCGCGGCCAGGAGCTGGTGGTGGGCCGCTCCTATGCATACCCGGTGTTCACCGGCAGCAAGCAGTTCACCCTGAGCGCCACGGTGGAGGGCCGCGAGACCGTCTCGACGCCCGCGGGCGCGAAGGACACCTTCCGCGTGCGCGTGCGCACCGACTTCGGCGGCAAGCTGGAGTCCAAGCGCGACATGGTCGCGTACCTCACCACGGACTCGCACCACGTGCCGGTGCGCATCGAAGCGGACTTCGCGCTGGGCACCGTCGTGGCGGAGCTCACGGACTACAAGCCGGGCCGCGTGGTGGCGGCGGTGGCCCGGGCGGACAACTCGGGCGACTGAAGTCAGCGTCGTCCGCCAACCAGGGGAAGGCAGGGGGCATGGGCGTGGGTTGGGCATGGGCAGTGGCGGCGGCGCTTTCCGCCGCGCCGGGTGGCGTGCAGGTGGTGTCGCCCCTGGTGAAGGTGCGGCCGGACGCGACGCCCAAGGGCGCGAAGGAGGCCCGCCTCAGCGCGGCCCGGGGTGAGTGCGAGGGCACGCAGCTGGTGCTCCCCCAGGGCGTGACGCGCGTGACGATGCAGCCCCTGGCCCTCAAGGGGCCGGGCGCGCCGCTCACCGTGGACGCGTGGCGCGAGGTCTACATTGACGTGAAGACGCCCTCCAACGGCGAGGGCAAGCCGGGGCCGTGGCCCGACGCGCTGGTGCCGCTGTCCGCGCCCGGCAATCCCAGACATCCGACGGTCGTCTACGTGGAGGTCTGCGTTCCGGCGAAGCAGGCGCCGGGCACCTATACGGGCAGCCTGACGGCGTCGGTGGACGGGAAGGAACTGCCGGCCGTTCCGTTCAGCGTGGAGGTGCAGCCCTTCGAAATCCCCGCGACGTCGTCCCTGCCCAACAGCTTCGGCGTCTCGCTGTACAGCATCGCGAAGGGGCACGGCATCGCGGCGGACTCCGCGGAGGCGAAGGCGCTCCTGCGCGAGTACGGCAAGGCGCTGTTGGAGCACCGCGTGAGCGCGCACGGCATGGGCATGGACCCGCCGCCGGTGAAGTTCCAGGACGGCCGCGCGCTGCTGGACTGGACCGCGTACGACGCGGAGATGGGGCCCTTCCTGGACGGAAGCGCGCTGCCCTCCGGCGCTCGCTTCACCACGACGGACGTGCGCGACAACCGCAAGGCGTCCACGGACGCGGAGAAGTCCGCGTACTACCGCGCCTTCCAGAAGCACTTCGAGGACAAGGGCTGGAAGGCCCAGCTCTTCTTCTACGCCAAGGACGAACCGAAGCCCGCGGACTTCCCGCTGGTGAAGGCGCAGGCGAAGCGCGTGCGCGACGCGGGCGGCTCCATCCCCGTGCTCGTCACCACCGCGCTGAACCCGGCGCTCCAGGGTTCGGTGGACATCCTCACGCCCATCATCAACTGCTTCTATCCGCGCGAGGGCCCGCAGACGTGCCACCACGTGGCGGATGCCGCGACCGCGCGCTCGAAGCTGCCCTCCAGCGCGAAGGTGTGGTGGTACCAGAGCTGTATGGCCCACGGCTGCACGGGCGGCCCGCCTCCGGACAAGACGCTGGACAAGGCGTACAGCGATTGGGCCTCGTACATGGTGGACCACCCCGCCCCGCTCAACCGCGCCATGGGCCCGCTGGCGTTCGGAAGCGGCGTGGACGGCGAGCTCTATTTCGACACCGTCTTCGCCTACAACACGAAGAAGGACGTCTGGGCGGACCTGTTCGAGTTCGGCGGCAACGGCGACGGCACCCTCTTCTACCCGGGCACGCCCGCGAAGCTGGGGGGCACCGAGCACCAGCCCGTGGTGTCCCTGCGGCTCAAACACATCCGTGACGGCCTGGAGGACTACGAATACCTGCGCCTGCTCACGTCGCTGGGCGACGGCGCCTTCGCGAAGACCGCGGCGAAGCGGCTGGCGAAGTCCGGGTACGAAATCTCCCGGGACCCGGCGGAGTGGGAAGCGGTGCGCAGGGAAATCACCCAGCACATCGTGAAGCGGCAGTCGGCTGAACAAGCGAAGGGCTCCGGACGTCGGACTTCCGGGGGAACCCCGTAGTCACTCCCCCCTGGGAGGAAGCAGAATGAACGCCATGCGCAACCTCGTCGCGGCCTGCCTCGCCTTCAGCGCCCTCAGCGCCATTCCGGGTCAGGCCCGGGAGGCCCAGCCCCGCCCGTTGAACGTCCCGCGTCCGCCCACGATGCGCGCGGCGGACCCCGCGGAGGCGACGGATCCGGCGAAGGCCGCCGCGACGGCGGAGAACACCGGCGATGCGTCCTCCGCCCCGGCCGCCGACGAGCCCGTCGTCGCCGTGAAGCCTTGTGAGCAGGGCCTGCCCACGCTGCGCACGCCGCTGGCGTTCAAGCCGGGGGAGCTGCTCGAGTTCGACATGGACGCCATGGGCGCGAAGGCCGGCCGGCTCACCATGCGCGTGCAGCGCCCCGCCAACGGCTCGCTGCCCGTGGTGGTGGAGGCGCAGACCAATACGCTGTTCTCCAAGGTGCGCCGGGTGCGCGGCAGCGCGACCAGCTACCTGCACCCCAAGACGCTGCGCCCCTCGCGCTACACCGAGGAGGCCGTGGAGAACGAGCAGCGCCGCAAGGTGAACGTGGACTTCGGCGCGCAGGACAAGAGCGTCAAGGTGGACTACCAGATTGGGGACCGCCCCAAGGGCCACTTCGACTACGCCTACGACAAGGACGGCCTGGACGTCGCGGGCGCCATCTACCTCATCCGTCAGCTGCCCATGAAGAAGGACCTGCCCGTCTGCTTCGACGTGTACGGCATCCGCCGCATGTGGCGCATGACGGCCACCGTGGTGGAGCGCGAGCACGTGTCGCTGCCCCTGGGCGAGTTCGACGCCTGGCACGTGGCCGGCACCGCCACGCGCCTGGACCGGCCGTCGCAGACGCGCGACGTGCACGTCTGGATTACCGACGACGAGCGCCGCCTCCCGCTGGCCGCCGTGGGCGCCATCGACCTGGGCGCGGTGCGGCTGACGCTGTCCGGCGTGAAGCGCCCCGGTGAAAAGCCCATGGAGGCGCAGGGCAAGGAAGATCTCAAGTGGTGACGCGGGGCTGAGACACCGCCCCCGGCCCGCCTCCCCCTGGGAGCGCGGGCCTTCTTATTGCGTCAGGCTTGAGCTGGGTTCGCGAAGTCTCAGCCGTGGCGGATCATCCCGGCGGCCTGCGACAGGCGGCGGCGCAGCTGCGTCACCACCTCGTGCAGGTCCTCCAGGCGCTGGAGCACGTGCAGGTCCTCCGCCGCGTTCATCAGGGCCACCGGCGTCAGCTTCTCGCGGTGGAGGGCCAGCAGCAGGTCGTAGAAGTGGGCCTGCACGTCGCCCAGGGCGTCCAGGCCCTCGCGGAGGTCGTCCTCCATGAAGTCCAGGAGGACGGTGGCGTCCTCGCGCGCGGGCAGCGTCCGGGCCAGGCGCTCCACCGCCCCGCGGACGGGGTCGGTACGGCGCAACATCGCGGGGGTGGCGAGGGCTGCGACGGGAGGAGACATGCCCCGGACGCTACAGGCACGTAGCGCCCGGTCAATTTTCCCACCC
>NZ_RAWL01000369.1:0-8741 GCF_003668885.1 Corallococcus sp. AB049A
AAGGCGTCCGGGTGGGGCTTGCGCGCCCGGCGGGCGCGGAATGGAAAAAGAGGTGGAGGGAAGCCCGGGATGCGCCGATTGTTCGGCTTCCATCCGCCCGGAGTACGTTCGCGCGGATACAGCCTTTTCCGGAGCCCCCTTGATTCCCTATTGGCACGCCCCCTCGTTCAAGCTGGGGCCCCTGGAGCTGAACCCCTTCAACGTCTTCGTGGCGGCGGGCATCCTCTTGGCTGCCCGGCTGCTGACGAAGCAGGCGGAGCGCGAGGGGTTGGATCCGAACCCGCTGGCGGACTTCGCGATGTGGGGGGTGGCGGCCGGCATGCTCTTCGGCCACTGGGTGCACCTATTCTTCTACCACCCGGAGGAGCTGTCCAAGAGCCCGTTCCAGATCTTCCGGTTCTGGGATGGCCTGTCGTCCTTTGGCGGCCTGTTGGGCGGCATCCTGGCGGCGGTGGTGTTCTTCCGGGTGAAGAAGCTGCGCTTCAACGACTACGCGGACAGCTTCGCGCTGGGCGTGGCGCCGGGCTGGGCGGTGGCGCGGCTGGGGTGCTTCGCGGTGCACGACCACCCGGGGAAGCTGACGGACTTCTTCCTGGCGGTGCAGTTCCCCAACGGCAACCGGCACGACCTGGGCTTCTACGACGCCGTGGTGCTCTTCGCGATCTCCGCCCTGCTGTACGCGCTGCGCGACGCGCCGAAGATGAAGGGCCGGCTGCTGCCGCTGCTGGCGCTGCTGTACGCGACGTCGCGCTTCTGCCTGGACTTCCTGCGGGCCACGGACCTGTCGTACGTGGACGCGCGCTACTTCGGCCTGACGCCGGCGCAGTACGGCAGCCTGCTGCTGGTGGCGTACGGACTGTGGGGCCTCTTGCGCAAGCAGGCGCCGAGCGCGTCCTCGCAGAAGCCGTCCGCGCCGCAGGGCCGGGTGGAGACGGCGCGCTAGCCGCGCGCCACGTTTCGCTTTTCGGGGGGTGTTCGCGTGAAGGCACTGGCGTACGACGCGCTGATGGCGCCGCTGGGCTGGGTGGGGCTGAACGCCGCCCGGCGGCAGCTGGTGGAAGGGCTGTCCGGCAAGGTGCTGGAGGTGGGCGCGGGCACGGGCCTGGCGCTGCCGGGCTACCCGGACACGGTGACGTCGGTGACGGCGGTGGACGTGGACCTGGGGGCGCTGGTGCGCGCCCGGTCCCGGAAGAGTGGCGTGGCGCTGCTGCAGGCGGACGCGCAGGCGCTGCCGTTCACGGACGGCTCGTTCGACGCGGTGGTGTCCAGCCTCGTGTTCTGCTGCGTGGACGCGCCGGCCACGGCACTCTCGGAAGTGATGCGCGTGCTCAAGCCGGGCGGGGAGCTGCGCCTGCTGGAGCACGTGCGGGCACCGAACCCGACCCTGGCCACCGCGCAGGACCTGCTGACCCCCGCGTGGCGGAAGCTGACCGGCGGCTGCCGCCTCAACCGCGACACCTTCCGCCTGGTGCGGACCGCGGGCTTCCACATCCTCCGGCGCGAGCAGCGCCTGGGCGGCGTGGGTGAGTTCATCGTCGCACGTCGGCCCTGAACGGGGTTCGGGCGACCCGTCCCGGGGTCTCACCCGACCTGCCAGGAAGGATTCCCGGAAGGGATGTCAGAGGTCTCTTTAGGATGGCTCTCAACCCCATCCCGTGAGGTCCTGACGCATGACTCGCATCCTTCCCTCCCTTGTCGCGGTGTTGCTGTTCGCTGGCTGTGGTCCCGAAGCCACCTCGGGCTCCGAGCCCGACCTCGTGAGTGCTCCGGCCTCGCTGGAGGACTCCAGCCGCCATTCGCGTGAGGGCTCCGTGCGGCTGTCCACCGGCGTCACGCTCCGCTACGTGGAGCAGGGCCGCCAGGACGGGCCCGTCGTCGTCTTCCTGCACGGCTATACGGACTCGCATCACACGTGGGACCTGGACCTGCCGCGCTTCCCTCGCGACTTCCACATCTACGCGCTGGACCAGCGCGGTCATGGGGACTCGTCCCGCCCGGCGTGTTGCTACACGCAGCAGTCCTTCGCGAAGGACGTGGTGGCGTTCCTCGACGCGAAGCGCGTGTCGCGCGCCGTGCTCGTGGGCCACTCCATGGGCAGCTTCATCGCGCAGCAGGTGGCGCTGGACTACCCCCACCGCGTGAAGGGGCTCGTGCTCGTGGGCTCCGCGCCCACCGTGGCCGGCAATGAAGTGGCCCTGGGCCTCAAGGAGGTCGTGGACACGCTGACCGACCCCGTGGACCCCGCGTTCATCCACGAGTTCCAGGCCAGCACCTTCTACGCGCCCGTGCCGGAGTCCTATCTCAACACCGTGGTCGCGGAGAGCTCCAAGGTGCCCGCGCGCGTGTGGCAGGACGCGCTGGACGGGCTCATCGCGGAGGACCACTCCGCGCGCCTGGGCCGCATCCGCGTGCCCACGCTGATCATCGGCGGGGACCACGACGGCTTCTTCTCCGTGGAGGAGCAGCGCGCCCTGGCCCGCGCCATCCCCAACTCCAAGTACCTGCTCTACCCGGAGACCGGCCACGCGCCGCACGCCGAGCGCCCGCAGCGCTTCGTGAACGACGTGCACCACTTCCTCAAGCGCCTGTAGTCCTCGTGCATCAGGCTCCGGCGGCTCCGGGCTCCACCGGGCGGCCGGGGTCTCCGCGGGCCAGCACCACCACCGCCACCAGGATGAGCAGGCCGCCCAGGCCCTGCCGGAGCGACAGCCGCTCGCCCAGGAAGATGGCGCTCAGCACCACCGCCATCACCGGCTCCAGCGTGGAGAGCAGCGACGTGTTCACCGGGCCAATGCGCTTGAGGCCCGCGAAGAACGTGAGCATGGCCACCACCGTGGACAGCAGCGCCAGCCCCACCACCGCGGCCCAGCCTCCCGGCGTCTGCGGAAAGGCCGGCCCCTTCACCAGCATCAACGCGCCAAAGGCGACGCCCGCGGACAGCGGGACGACGGTGCTCGCGGCGAGCGGCCCCGCCGGCCCGGCGATGCGCGCGCTCGACAGGACGTAGAGCGCGTAGATGACCGCCGACAGCACGCCCAGGCCAATGCCCAGCGGCTTCGCGTCCGGTCCGGGGTCCACCGTGAGCGCCGTGCCGCACAGGGCCAGCGCCACCGCCAGCCAGCGGCGGCGGCTCAGGTGCTCGCGCCCCAGGGCCACCTGGATGAGGGCCACCAGCGCGGGGAAGAGGTAGAGCAACAGCGCCACCAGCCCGGCGGACGCGTGCTGGAGCGCGATGAAGTAGACGCTGCCTTCCGTGAAGTAGCCCACCGCGCCCAGCGCCACCAGGCCCCACAGCAGGCGGCCCCGGGGCCACGTGCCGCCCTTCGCCACCATCACGACCGCGAGCACCAGCCCCGCCAGCGTGAAGCGCAGGAAGAGCAGCGTGGGCATGTCCGTGCCCGCCGCGTAGGCCAGGCGCGCGAACAGACCCAGCGCGCCAAAGGATGCGCCGGACAGGGCGACGAGGAGGAAACCGGCGGTGCGGGTCTGCATGGCGCTTGGGGCGCGCCCGACTACCAGTTCTTCACGGAGCCCAGGTCGAACACGTCCGGGAAGCCGCCCTTGCGCAGCAGCTCCGCGGCCACCGCGCTGCGGCCTCCCGCGGCGCAGTACACCACCACGGGCGTGCCCACCGGGCCCACCTCGGAGAGGCGCTGGGCCAGCACCTGCACGGGGATGTTGCGAGCGGCGTCCGGGTGTCCCTGCTGGAACTCCTCCGGGGTGCGCACATCCAGCAATACCGCGCCCTTCGCCACGAGTTCGTGGGCCTTCTGCGACCGTTCCTGAGGCGTCATGCGCCCCATTCAATCAAAGCCCGGGGCCCCGCCGGGCTGAAAACTGGAGGCCGCCGCACCGGGCGCTACAGTCCTGTACCGATACCCATGCGACTCGACAAGCTCACCTTGCTCCACCAACTGTCCGAGCGGCTCCAGCAGAGCGACCGGCTGGCCCACCGCGCCGAGGCCGACGCCCGCGAGGCCGCCCGCAGCCTCGCCACGGAGTCCGAGAAGAAGGAGGACGGCCGCGCCGCCATCGAGTACGGCAGCCTCGCCACCGGCCAGGCCAACCGCGCCCGCCGCCTTCAAGAAGAGCTGCAGGCGCTCACCGCCTTCGGCCAGAAGGAGCTGCCGCGCTTCCCCCGCCAGGGCCCCGTGGGCCTGGGCGCCCTGGTGGACTGCAGCACGGAAGACGAGGACGGCTTCGCCGAGCGCACCTTCTTCGTGCTCCCCGCCGGCGCGGGCACCGAGCTCACCGGCCCCGGCGGCGACGGCTTCCTCTCCGTCATCACCCCCAGCTCCCCCGTGGGCCGCGCGCTGCTGGGCAAGAAGGCCGGCGACACCGTGGAGGTGACGCTCGCCGGTGAAGTGCGTGAGTGGACGGTGCTGGAGGTCGCCTGACCCGACGCGGGGCGCCTACTCGGCGCCTACTCGCCCTGGGTGGGCCCCGGCGCCGCGTGCGCGATGAGCCACTCCTCCGGGATGTCGCCCCGGGGCAGCTCCAGGATGAACGTGGAGCCCTCTCCCGGCGTGCTGACGGCGCTCACCGTGCCGCCGAACGCCTCGACAATCTGGCGCGTGATGTAGAGCCCCAGGCCCAGGCCGCCGTAGTGCCGGTCGCTCACCGCGCGCTCGAAGCGCTCGAAGATGCGCGCCAGGTCATCCGGCGCGATGCCGATGCCGTGGTCCTTCACGGTGAGCCGCGCGAGCGTGCCGTTCGCCTCCACGCTGACGATGACGGGCTGGCCCGCGCCGTACTTGAGCGCGTTGGACACCAGGTTCGTCACCACCTGCTCCAGCCGCAGCCGGTCCCACCGGCCCACCACCGGCACCGGGGCCTCCAGCCCCAGCTCCGTGCCGGCCTGCGCCGCCGCGGCGGAGAAGCGGTAGAGGATTTCGGCGGCCACGCTCGCCAGGTCCATCTCCTCCAGCTCCAGGCGCAGCCGGCCCGCGGTGATGCGCGACACGTCCAGCAGGTTGTCCACCAGCCCTGACAGCCGGCGCACCTGGCGCTGCACCACGTCCAGCGCCTCCGCGACGCGGTCGGTGGGCACGTCCTTGCCCTCGCGCGCCAGGTTCACCACCTGCTTCTGCAGCAGCTGCACCTTGAGGCTCAGCGGCGTGAGCGGCGTCTTCAGCTCGTGGCTCGCGATGCCCAGGAACTCGTCGCGCTGGCGCACCGCTTCGCGGGCCTCGCGGTACAGCCGCGCGTTCTCCAGGTAGAGCGCGAGGCGGTGGGCCAGCTCCGTGAGCAGGTGCTCTTCCTCCGCGCCAAAGGCCCGCAGCACGTTGGAGCGCAGCACCATCAGCGCGCCCAGCGTGCCGCCGCGCGCGCCCAGCGGCACGCTCAGGCAGCCGTGCGGCCCCAGCTCGCGCAACAGCCGCGCGTGCTCCGCGTCCCGCGCGATGGCCACCACGTGCTCCTCGGACAGGATGGGCAGCCGCCCCACCGCTCCGGACGCGAACGCCCGGGGCAGCCCGCCCGGCGCGGAGGGGTCCGGCGGAGAGCGCGTGAGCACGTCGCGCAAGAGCGCGTGCCGGCCCGGATCCGCGTGCAGTGACGCCGCCACGCGCAGCACGTCCTCGCCGGCGGTGCCCTTGCTCCGGAGGATGAGCAGCGCCCCCTCTCCCAGCGCGGGCACCAGCAGCTTGAGCAGCGGCTCCAGCCGCGCCTCCGCGTCCACCGACGTGCCCAGGAGCGACCCGGCCTCCGCCAGCAGGCGCGACGCGTCCAGCACCGGGGCGGCCAGCGCGTCCACCGCGTGCGTGCGCACGAGCGCCGCCGCGACCTGCCCGTCTCCGCCCCGCACCGGCACCGCCGTGCAGCGCAGCGCGGCGCGCACGCCATCCGGACGCAGCACGTGCCACACGGAGGCGTCCACCAGCTCGCCCGCCAGCGCTCGCGCGAGCGGTGAGTCCTGCGACGGCAGCGGTGTGCCGTCCTCCCGCACCCATTCGCACCCGGGCAGGCGGGCGTGCTCGATGTGGAGGGGAACCGGGATGCCGAAGTGCGCCGCGGCTTGTGAGTTGAAAACAGTCACACGGCCCGTGCATTCAACGAGCACAACGCCTTCCGCGTCCATGACGCGCGTCGACAGGGGCGGGACATCCCCATCCATCACGCGGGCCTCCAGGGCGGGAGAGGTGATGCCGGACATGCCAAGGCTTTCCGCACGCATCATGGTGTCATCTCCGCCTCCCAGAAAGAAAGGAAGACAGGACCCGTGGGCCACTCCATCCTCAAGGACAGGGAATGCTTCCCATCCGCACGCTCTTCCCGTGGGCCCCCTTGCCTGCATGGCGGCGATCCTCAATCGTTCGACTGTTCACGTCCGTGATCCGGATGTTCCGTCCGCACGGCCAAGTTCTTCCACCGCGAGTCCCCTGAATGCAGATGCCGTTCCCCCGGCCTGATGGCACCACCCCCACCGAGCGCCGCTTCCGTCAGGTCATCGACACGCTCCAGGAGGTCGTGTTCCAGACGGACATGGAGCGACGGTGGGTCTTCCTCAATCCCGCGTGGACCGAGGTGACGGGCTTCCCCGTGGAGGAGAGCCTGGGCCGCAGCGCGCTGGACTTCGTGCACCCGGACGACCGGGAGCGCACGCTGGGCGTGTGCCAGACCCTGCTCACGCGCGAGCGCGAGTTCGTCCAGCACGAGGTGCGCTACCTCACGCGCGACGGCGGCTTCCGCTGGGTGGACGTGTTCGCGCGGGTGACCATCGACGAGGACGGCACGCTCCTGGGCATGGCGGGCACGCTCAACGACATCACCGAGCGCAAGCGCACGAGCGACGCGCTCGCCCGGCGCGAGCGCTACCTCACCGCCCTGGTGGACATGCAGCAGCGCCTGCTGTCGGTGTCGGAGGGCGGCGACCTGTACGGCACCGCGCTGGCCCCGCTGGGGCAGGCCTCCGGCGCCAGCCGCGTCTACGTCTTCGAGACGCACACCGACGCGCAGCGCGCGCTCTTGTGCAGCCAGCGCGCGGAGTGGTGCGCGCCCGGGGTGGTTGCGGAAATCGACAACCCCATGCTCCAGGGCCTGCCGATGAAGCCGGACCTGGAGCGCTGGATCCCCCTGCTGGAGCGCGGCGAGGTCGTCGCCGGGCGCGTGGCGGCCTTCCCCTCCAGCGAGCGGGCGCTGTTGGATCCGCAAGGCGTGCTGTCGCTGCTGGTGCTGCCCCTGCGCGTGCAGGGACGGCTGGTGGGGTTCGTGGGCTTCGACAACTGCTTCGAGGCGCGCGAGTGGGACCGGCTGGAGGTGGACCTGCTGTCCGCGGCCAGCGGCGCCATCTCCGTGGCGCTGGAGCGGCGCGCGTCCGAGCGGGCGCTGCGCGAGCACGAGCACCGCTTCCGCCAGCTGGCGGAGAACGCGTCGGACGTGCTGTACCTGTACCGGCGTGAGGCGCCGCGCGGCTTCGCGTACGTCAGCCGCGTGGCGCACGCGAAGCTGGGCCTGGGGCCGGAGGCGCACTACGCGGATCCGGAGCTGTGGTACCGGCAGGTGCACCCGGAGGACCGGGCCGCGCTGGAGCGGCTCCTGGAGTCGCCCCAGTCCGTGGACGGCGCCACGGTGGAGCTGCGCTTCCTGCGCCCCGACGGCAGCCTCCTGTGGCTGGAGCACGTGGTGGCGCCGGTGACGGACGCGGCGGGGCGTGTCGTCGCGGTGGAGGGCCTGGCGCGCGACATCACCGAGCGGCGGCAGGTGGAGGAGGCGCTGAAGCGCTCCGAGGCCAGCCTGCGCGCCCTCATGGAAGGCTTCCCCGACCCCGCGGCCATCGAGCGCGACGGCCACATCGTCTACGCCAACGCGGCGCTCGTCACGGCGCTGGGCTTCGCGCGCGCGGAGGAGCTGGTGGGCCGCCGGCTGTCGGAGTTCCTGGCGGACATGCCGGGCACGGGCGTGACGTCCGGGGACAGCACGCCGCTCACCAGCGAGCGAAGGCTGGTGCTGCGCGACGGGCGCACGCGCGTGGTGGAGCTGGCGTCGCTGCCCCTGCGCTTCGACGGCCAGCCCGCGGTGGTGTCCATCGCGCGGGACGTGACGGAGCAGCGCCAGCTGCAGGCGCGGCTGACGCTGGCGGACCGGCTGGCGTCGGTGGGCACGCTCGCGGCGGGCATCGCGCACGAAATCAACAACCCGCTGGCCTTCGTGGTCTCCAACCTGGGCTTCCTGTCGGACGAGTTCCGCCGCCACCTGTCCCCCGGCGTGCGCGGCGTGCGCCCGCCGGACGTGGTGGAGTGGCAGGAGGTGCTGGGCGAGGCGTGCGAGGGCGCCGAGCGCGTGCGCCAGATTGTCCGTCAGCTGAAGACGTTCTCGCGGCCGGACGAAGAGCGCATGACGCCGGTGGACGTGCACGCGGTGCTGGACTCGGTGGTGATGATGGCCGCCAATGAAATCCGCCACCGCGCGCGGCTGCGCCGGGACTACGGCGACGTGCCGCAGGTGATGGCCAACGAGGGCCGCCTGTGCCAGGTGTTCCTCAACCTGGTGGTGAACGCGGCGCAGGCCATTCCGGAGGGCTCCGCGCACGGGCATGAAGTGGTGCTCATCACGCGCGTGTCCGGCGGGCAGGTGGTGGTGGAGGTGCGCGACACGGGCAGCGGCATCGCGCCGGAGGTGATGGGGCGCATCTTCGACCCGTTCTTCACCACCAAGCCCGTGGGCGTGGGCACCGGCCTGGGGCTGTCCATCTGCCACGGCATCATCACGGGGATGGGCGGAGACATCCAGGTGGAGAGCAC